>JBKJSF010000053.1:0-3081 GCA_046595895.1 Caulobacter sp.
ACCGGTCGGCGGCCGTGCACCACGGGGGCCCGCACCTCCACGGTGCCGGAGGTCAGCAGGGAAGCGGTCGAGGCCTTCCCCTTGCCGGCCACCTGCACGTCGCGGCTTAGCCGCGCGCCCGAGCCAGTCTCGGCCAGCGTACCGCCATCCAGGGTCTCGATGCGGGCATAGGAGACGCCGGGCAGCAGGTTGATGGCCCGCAGCGAAGCATAGGCTCCAGAGGCGCTGTTCTCGGCCGTGGCCCGCGCGCTGGTCGAGGCCAGGACGGCGGCGGCGGCGCGGAACTGTTCCAGCTGCAGGGCGGCCTCGCGGCGGCCATCGCGAACGGCGCTGACCAGGGTGACCACGGCCACGGCAATGCTGACCGAGGCCAGCACCAGAAGGGCCAGCCGCGTGCGAATCGAGTTCCGGTGTCGGAGCTCCGACTTACGACTGGCCAAAAGTTGCATACTGTCCGTGGCTTATCCCGACCGCGACGTTACGCCCCATTAATTTCCCTGTGCTTAATAGGGGGCCAACCACACGGCCGGGAGCGGTAAAAATGGAGGCTCGGGTCCAGCTACGGCGGGCCTTCTATTACTCGGCGCAGGCCGATCTGCATCTGCTTTTTGTTGATGACGATCCAATCCTGCGCGAGTTCGCCTCCGTGCATCTGGCCTCCGAAAACCTGCGGCTGGACACCGCCGCCGACGGGGCCGAGGGGCTGGAGGCCATCGCGGCCAAGGCGCCGGATCTGGTGCTGCTCGACCTCGACATGCCCAACATTGACGGTTTCGAGGTGCTGCGCCGCCTGCGGGCTGATCCGGCCACGGAGCATCTGCCGGTCATCGTCGTCACCGGCCGCGAAGACACGGCCGCCATCGACCGCGCCTTTGATGCCGGGGCCACCTCCTTCATCGCCAAGCCGATCAACTGGCGGCTGCTGAGCTATCAGGTCCGCTACGTCCACCGCACCTGCGCCAACGAGGCCTGGCTGCTCGAGGAGCGGACCCGCATCGGCCAGGACCGCTTCCGCGCCGAGGCCGCCCTCAAGGCTGTCGCCCGGGAAGGTTCGCGCTTCATGGGCCAGGCCCTGCGCGGCAATCCTGCCCTGCGTGACGCCGCCACCGAATTCGCGGCGGCCGTCGAGGCCGCCCTGACCCCGCCGGACAACGCCTGATGGCCGCCCCCCGCCGTCTCCTCCGGTTGGCCCGCCGTCTGGTCGCGGATCGACGCGGCAATGTCATCACCACCTTTGCCCTGGCGGTGCCGGTGATCGCGCTCCTGGCCTTGGGCGGCATCGACCTGGCCAGCGTCAGCGCCGACAAGCAGAAGATGCAGGAGATCGCCGACAGCGCCGTGTTGTTGGCCGCCAAGCAGATGACCCTGGCCAACAACGGCGGTTTGAGCGAACGAACCCAGACCGCGGTTGACTCACAGCTGACCGAGTTGAACAGCCGGGTGGCCCACACCACCGCCGTCACCCTCTCGCCGGACGACGGTATGGTCTCCATACAGATCATCGCCAACCGCCAGAGCTTCTTCATGAACCTGCTGCCCCCGGGCGGCTGGAACTTCGTGATCGACTCCAAGGCTCAGCAGATGGGCACGACGCCCCTCTGTGTTTTGAGCTTCGGGACAGCCAGCGGGGAAATCGCCAACCTCAGGGACAGCGCGAAGCTCAACGCGCCCGGCTGCATGGTGCACTCCAACTCCAGCGTGACGGTTGAAGGGTCCGCCAGCCTGTCAGCCGGTGTCGTCCAGGCCTCGGGGCTGGCGACGGGCCTCATTTCCCCGGCCCCGCAAACCGACGCCCCACCGATCGTCGATCCGTTCGCCAGTATGACCATAAATCCGTCCGGCGCCTTCTGCACGCCCACCGACCTGTTGGCTGTCGCGGCCCCTGTAGTGCTGGCGCCGGGCGTACACTGCGGCAACATCATCGCGCGGGGCGCGGTCCCCATCACCCTGCTTCCGGGCGAACACTATTTCCAGCGCGGACGATTGGAACTCGTGCAAAACTCCAGTCTCTACGGAGAGAATGTCGTCCTCATCTTCGGCAAGCAGGCGAAATTCATCTTCCGCGACAGTTCCAAGATCACGCTGAGAGGCCGCACCCAGGGGAGCTACGCCGGGTTCGTCATCGCCACGACCAGGGACAACACCAATACATTTGAAATTTCCTCCAACGCCGCGCGGGAGTTGTTGGGGACTGTCTACATCCCGTCTGCCCAACTGTTGGTCCAGGGCAATAGCCCGGTGGCCGACCAGTCGGCCTGGACCGTCATCGTCAGCCGGTCGCTCATGCTGCAGCAGCAGCCCAATCTGGTGATCAACAAGAACTACTCCGGCACCAACGTGCCGGTCCCCGACGGTGTCGGTCCGGTCAGCGCCGCGAACGTGCGGCTGACCAACTAGACATCGATATCAGACCGCCAGGTCCAGCCGCTCCAGCCCGCGGAAGAACGGCAGAGTCCGCCATTCCGGCGCCTGCTCGGGATTGGCCAGCCGCAGGGTCGGGAACCGCTCGAACAACCGCACCAGCGCCACCTGCGCCTCCAGCCTGGCCAGCGGCGCGCCGATGCAGATGTGCGCCCCGCCGCCGAACGCCACATGCGGCCTGTGCTTGCGGCCGACATTGAAGGCGTGGGGGTCGTCGTAGACCTCCGGGTCGCGGTTGGCGGCGCGCAACGACAGGGTCAGGGCCTGGTGGGACTTCACCGGACAGCCGCCCACGTCCATGTCGCGGTTGGCGATCCGGCCGGTGATGTCGACCGGCGGCTCGTAGCGCAGCACCTCCTCGACCACGGCGTTGATGATGCCGGGGTCGGCCTTCAGCTTTTCGAGCTCCGCCGGATTGAGCAGCAGCAGCCGCACGGCGTTGCCGATCAGGTCGGTGGTGGTCAGGTTGCCGCCGACCAGCAGGGCGGTGAGGTTGATGCGCAACTCGGTGTCGGCAAGGTCAGCACCGGCCTGCAGCCGCACCATGTCGCTTATCAGGTCGTCGCGCGGCTCGGCCCGGCGGGCGGCCATGGCTTGCGTGAAATAGTCGGTCAGGGCGACGCTGGCCGCCTCCATGGCCACCGTCTGGGCCTCGTTGCG
>JBKJSF010000062.1:0-72792 GCA_046595895.1 Caulobacter sp.
GCAAGGTTGCAGGTCAGGGATGCAGGTTCAGCACGCACCGAAGTCTCGCGCCGCCTGGAAGGCCCGGAAATCCAGCGCCTTCGAGTGATTAGGTAGGAACCGGTTTTCGGCCTGCAAGGGGTTGTTCTGACGCAAACGTCATGGCGTGACGCCTTGCCACGGAAGGCTTGGCCATTAGGGTCGCCGCACCTTCCAAACACCTTGAGGTCTCACGGATGTCCGCCCGTTCGCTCGCCCTGCTCTCCGCTCTCGCACTCATCAGCCTGGCGCCCGCCGCCCAGGCCGCGGAGGACAAGGCGCTGAAGGCCGCCATCGTCGGCCCTGCGCGCACTGAACCCAACAGCGTCCGCGACGGGGCCCGCCACCCCTATGAGACGCTCAGCTTCTGGGGCGTGAAGCCCAAGCAGACCATCATCGAGATCTCACCGGGCAGCGGCTACTGGACCGAGATCCTGGCGCCCTACGCCAAGGCCACCGGCGGGACCTACATCGCCGGCGTCGCCGACCTGGCCAATCCTGCCCTGTCGGACGGCGCCAAGAAGGGCCGCGCCAGCTTCGAGGCCAAATACGCCGACAAGGCCGTGTTCGGCGATGTGGCCTATGCCAACTTCGGACCCAAGTCCGGACCGCTGGGAGCGCCCGGCTCGGCCGACCTGGTGATCACCGCCCGCAATGTCCACAACTGGCTGGGCGGCGGCATGCTCGACAAGGTGATGGCCGACTTCTTCGCGGTGCTCAAACCAGGCGGCAAGCTGGGGGTCGAGGACCACCGGGCCGATCCCCTGCCGCAGGCCGAGGGCGCCCCGACCGGCTACATGTCGACCGCCTTCGTCGTCGCGGCCGCCGAGAAGGCCGGCTTCAAGCTGGCGGCGAAGTCCGAGATCAACGCCAACCCCAAGGACGACAAGGATCACCCGTTCGGGGTCTGGACCCTGCCGCCGGTGCGGCAATCGGCCCCTCGCGGCCAGCCGGCCAACCCCGCCTTCGACCACACTCCCTTTGATTCCGTTGGAGAAAGCGATCGCATGACGCTGCGCTTCGTGAAGCCGAAATAGAACCGGCATTTTGACGTGGGCGCCGCGAGCCGCTATGGCCTGCTGGCGAGCGCGGGGGCGATCCTTGAAGTGACGGTACGCATGCGTTCAGAACTCTTCCTTCCGTCGCGACGGGCGCTGGTCGCCGGCGCCGCCGGCCTGCTGCTGGCCGGATGCGGCAAGGCGAAGGAAGTGGTTCCGAAGAGCGATCAAAAAGCGGCCGAGAGCGGCAAGGTTCTGACCATCGCAGACGCCGTCGCCGGCGACTGGCGCGGGGCCGCCGACAAGGCGCGCGACGCCTGGCGCCATCCGGTCGAGAGCCTGGCCTTCTGGGGTCTCAAACCGGGACAGACGGTGGTCGAATTCTGGCCTGGGGCCGGCTGGTACACCGACATCCTGGCGCCGTTCCTGGATGCCACCGCCGGCAAGCTCTATGTCGCCAATCTCGAGCCTTCGGACCCGCAGGCGGCCGAGGTGGTGGAGGCCTACAGGCGCAAGCTGGCCGACAACCGCAAGATCTACGGCGTCGTCGAGGTCACCGCCTTTGGTCCGACCAGCGGCCCGGTCGCCCCGGCCGGGACCGCCGATCTCGTGCTCTTTCTTCGCAATCTGCATAATTGGATGGCGGCCGGCATCGCCGACAAAGCCTTCCGCGACGCCTTTGCGGCGCTCAAGCCCGGCGGGGTTCTGGGCATCGAGGAACATCGCGGGGCGCCGGGCGCTGTGCAGGACCCGATGGCGGCCGATGGCTATGTGCAACAGGACTATGCGATCCAGCTGGCGAAGGAGGCAGGATTCTTGCTGTCAGCGGACAGTGAGCTCAACGCCAACCCAAAAGACGACAGAAAGCACCCCTTCGGGGTATGGACCCTGCCGCCGACGCGGCTGTCGGCCGCGCGGGGTCAACCGCCGAAGGCCGGTTTCGACCATGCCGGATACGACGCGATCGGCGAAAGCGATCGCATGACCCTCAAGCTCGTGAAACCTAAATGACCGTCATCCGCCGCACCTTGTTTTTTGCCCCCCTCCTGACCGTGCCGCTGTTTGCGGGGCAGGCGGTGGCGGCCACCCGAGAGACCGACGTCTCCAAGGTGTTCGTCTTCCTCGACAACTTCCTGCGCATGACCCCGGCAGAGCGGGCCCGTCTGAAAGTTGATTTCTACCTGACCCAGAACGGCAATCCGCCCAAGGGCGTGAAGGCCTGGTGGATCGACAAGGACGGCAAGCGCACCGACGTGCCGATCGCCGCGGACGGCCGGTTCGAGAAGGAGCCGAACCTCAAGCAGCTGGTCGAGAAGTCGAAAATGGTCTTCGAGGGCCCCAACGCCGGCGGCTTCTCGGTGCGCATCGGCCTGGTCTGGGGCTCCAAACCGGCCATCGAGATGGACGCCCGTCAGGTGGCCGCATGCCTCCATGACGCCAACGCCATCGTCAAGAAGGCGGCCGGCAAGTTCGGCATGGTCGCGCCGAGAATGGTCCAGGTGGCCTTCCCGGGCGGCGGTTCTGGCACGGCGGTGATGGCCGACGGCAAGACCGCGCCGTTGCCGATGTTCAAGGGCTCTCCAGCCTATAATCCCGCCGCCCAGGCGAGCGCGGCCAAGCTGCGGTTCGCCAAGGCCCCATGGCGGATGGAGTTCGCCGGGCCGAAGCATTCGGGTGTGGTGTTCGGCTAAAGCTGCTCTCGGTAGCTGTCCAAGATCGCCTCGTTGCTGACCGGCGGTTTACCCAGCCCAAGCTGGTCCATGACCATTTCCGCGCCACTGGGCAGCAGGGACCGGTCGATCTGGGCGTCGGTGTCCCACAGCCTGGCGCGCATCAGGGCCTTGGGGCAGTGCAGGAAGGCCTCCTCGACGGCGACGCGGAGGAGCAGTCTGGGCAGCCTGCCGAACTCGGGGAAGCGTTCCAGCAGGGCCGGGTCGTCGGTGGCCGTGACGGCGCCGTTGACCCGGTAGACGTCATCGACCCCGGGGATCATGAACATCATACCAATTCGCCCGGGCCCGGCCAGCAGGCTGCGGATGACGTCGAGGCGATTGTTCCCCGGGCGGTCGGGCAGGAACAGGGTTCGCTCGCCGTCCAGCTTGACGAAGCCCGGTTCGCCGCCGCGCGGCGAGACGTCGATGGCCCCGTCCGGCCCGGCCGCCGAGACGACGACGACGGGCGACAGGCTGATGAAGTTCGCGCCATGCGGGTCCACCCGGTCCAGCACCTTGGCCTTCACGATCGGGCTCATCGGCTTGTAGAGACGGTCCAGGTCTTCCAGCGTCAGGTTGGCCATCTGCGTCTCCTGTTGCGAATGAGTCTCACCGTATTCGAAAGTGTCGCCCCCGTCACTTTTTTCCGCGATCTAAACGCTGTTCGCTTGCCCGGCGAGCAGGAGAAAGCTATCGCTTGATCGCCTGACATCTAGGGAGAGCGGCATGAGCAATCTGCAAGAAGTTACCGATCGCGTGAGAGCCGCCGTGGGCGAGGATTCCGGTCTCGGCAAGACCCTGAAGTTCGACCTCAAGGGCGACGGCTTCATCCACATCGACGGCGGCACGGTCACCAACGAAGACGCGCCGGCCGACCTGACTATGACCATTTCGCTGGCCGATCTGCTGGAAATGGGCGCGGGCAAGCTGGACGCCACCATGGCCTTCATGAGCGGCCGCCTGAAGCTGTCGGACATGGGCCTTGCCATGTCGCTGCAGCCGAAGATGGGCGCTCTGTTCGCGCGCATGGCCTAAGCGCCGACCGGTTTGAGTTTTGCGGGCGGCGCGGATGGGGTGACCCTTCCGCGCCGTTCTGCTTTTCTTAGGTGGGGGAAGCCGGGGGGCGATCCGCCAATGAGGCCTTCGATGAACAAGACGCGCCGCGCAACTCTGATAGGTCTGGCTGCCCTGATCCCCGCCAGTCTGGCGGGCGCCGCCCGAGCCGAAGTGAAGACAGTCGAGGCCGGGAAGATGTTTCCCTATCTCGATATGTACCTGGGCATCCCGGCCGCCCAACGGACCCGATTTTCGATTTCCTACGCCGTCAAGAAGGACGGCAAGGCACCGACCGGAGTGTCCATCGTCATGCTGGGGCTGAACGGCGCGCGAACGCCGATTCCACTGGCTGGCGACGGGCGGGTGCTGCGGCTGCCGACCCTGGCCGAACTCAAGGGCAAATCGAAGGTCGAGTTGACCAAGCCCGACGGCTCCAAGGTCGGGATCAGCCTGGACATGGTGGCCCGGGTGGCCCCGGCCACGACCTTGGCGGCCGCCGACCTGACCGCCGCCATCGGCCAGTGCGACGCGGCCATCAAGTCCAAGGCTGGAGTGCTCGGCTTCGCAGCGCCGAAGATCAAGCGCACCCTGTTCAAGGACGCCGGCGGCGGCACGGCGGTCAACGCCCAGGGGGCGGCCAAGCCCCTGCCGATGATGGGCGGCCATCCGGCCTTCGATCCCGAGCAGATGCCGGGGATGGTCAGCATCAGGCTGAACCGACCGCCGAGCGTCATCCTGATGGCTGGCCGGCCGAAGTGACCACAGCCGCACCCTTGCTGGATATCCCCGAGGCGCCGGTCCCTCCGAACGGCGCGGCCGAGTGGTTCCGGGGCGGCGGCGGCGCGCGATTGCGGGCGGCGCTGTTCTCGCCGACGGGCAGGGCGCGCGGCACGGTGGTGCTGAGCCCGGGGCGGTCGGAGGTCATCGAGAAATATTACGAGGTGGTCGGCGAGCTGCAGGCCCGGGGTTTCGTGGTGGTGGTCCATGACTGGCGGGGCCAGGGGCTGTCTCACCGGATGCTGCCGGACAGGCTCAAGGGCCATGCGGTGGGATTTGGCGACTTCGTGGCCGACTACGGCGCGCTGTTGGGCCATTTTGAAGGCCGGATGCCGAAGCCCTGGGTAGCGCTGGGTCACTCGATGGGCGGCTGCCTGACGACCTTGGCGCTGGCGCAGGGGCAGGCCGGACGGTTTGTCGGGGCCGTTCTGTCGGCGCCGATGATGGGGCTGCTGACCCCCGGCCGGCCCAAGGCGCCGACGCGGGCCCTGGCCTGGCTTATGGCCCGCTTGCAGGGGGCGAACTACATTCTGAACCATCCAGGCGATCCGCACGGCAGCCCGTTCGACAGCAACATCCTGACCCATGACGCCGGCCGCTATGGCCGGACTTTGGCCCAGCTGAAGGCCTGTCCGGAAATGGGGCTGGGGTCTGGCACATGGAGCTGGCTGGACTTTGCCTTCACCGCCTCGGCCTGGCTGAAGCGGGCGCCGGAGGTGGCGGCGCTGGATACTCCAGTGCTGGCGCTGGGGGCGGGATTGGAAGCTCTGGTCGATAATACCGACCAGCAGATCATCGTCGGCCGGATGCCGAAGGGGGAGTGGCGCAAGATTCCTGGCGCCTACCACGAGCTCTTCCAGGAAACCGACGAGATCCGCGCCGAGGTCTGGGCGGCGTTCGACGGCTTTGTGGATCCACTGATTCCTCGGGTCTAGTGCGCTGATCGCTTCAGGGTGACGAGCGCGGCCTCGAGACAGGCCCGATCTCCCGCAAAGGCGAACTGGCCGCCGTCCGTCCGGGCGGGTGAGCCGTCCCATTGGGCAGCGATTCCGCCGGCTCCTTCGATGACCGGGATCACCGCCTCGACGTCCCAGACCTTCAGGCCGGTGTCGAGGGCCAGGTCGATCTTGCCCAGCGCCACCATGGCGTAGCCGTAGGCGTCGAGGCCGAGGCGGGCCAACCTGGCGGTGGCCCGGACCTGGGTCCAGGAGCCGAGCTCCGGGCCGGTCAGGATGGCCGGATCGGTGGTGCAGATGATGGCCTCGGTCAGTTTCGGGCAGGGGCGGACATGGAGCGGCATCGACTGGCCGCGCGCCATCAGCCGCGAGCCGGTGGCGGCGCCGCCGATGTAGAGCTCGCCGATGTAGGGCTGGCCGATGGAGCCGAGGATCGGACGGCCCTGATGGCGCAGGCCGATAAGCGTGGTCCACAGGGGCAGGCCGGCGATGAAGGCGCGGGTACCGTCCACGGGATCGAGCACCCAGACGAACTCGGCGTCCGGGCGGTCTTCGCCGTACTCCTCGCCAATGACGCCGTGCTCGGGGTAGCGCTCGGCGATCAGGGCGCGGATGGCGCGCTCGGCGCCCTTGTCGGCCTCGGTGACGGGGTCGAAGACGGCGCCGGGCGGGCCGGACAGGCTCTTGTCCTCAAGGCCGTGATCGGTCCGGAACAGCGGCAGGATGGCGGCCGCGGAAGCACGGTTGAGCTCGACCAGAAAGGCGTCGAGTTCGGCGAGACGGTGGGGGGAGAGGGCCATGGGGCGAGGGGTAAGCCCCGGCCCGGCGACAGGCAAGGTGGATAATCCCCACCGCCAGAGGACGATAATCCGGGGACACTATATAGATTTTCGATGGCTGACCTGCGAGGGCGTGGTGCGGGTCATTGCTCGAAAATCTATATAGTGTCCCCGGATTATCGGGCGCCGTTGGCTACGGTTGAACCGCGGACGACGCCCGACCCGCCTATTTCCCGGTCAGTTCCTTCACCAGGCCCGTCTGCCCGTACACCTTGGTCAGCGCCTCGGTGATCGCCGCCGTCGAGACCACCACCGTCCGGTTGAGCGTGCCGTCGTAGCCGTAGGCCCCGCCCAGGCTGTGGATGTTGCCGTCAAAAGCGGTCCCGATCACCTGGCCCTTGGCGTCGATCACCGGCGAGCCGGAGTTGCCGCCGATGATGTCGTTGGTGGTGACAAAATCGAACACCGTCTCGGCGTTCAGCTGCGCCTTCTTGTCGAGCCAGCGCTGCGGCAGGGCGAAGGGGGCCTCCCCGGTGGCGCGGTCGAAGGTCCCGCCGATTTTCGTGAAGGCCGGTACGGTGGTTCCGCGATAGGTCCAGCCGGCGACCTTGCCGTAGGAGAGGCGCAGGCTGAAGGTGGCGTCCGGATAGACGCTCTCGCCGTAGACCGCAAAGCGGGCCTGGGCAATGCGTTCAGCGGCGGAATCGACCGGGGCGGTGACCTGGCTTTCCCAGACCTTCTTCAGGGCTCGGCCCTGGCTCTCGGTGGCGAGCACGAACTTGATCATCGGATCGTCGCTGGCCTCGATGGCCGCCATGCCGCCGTCCCACAGAGCCTTGCGCACCGCGGGATCGGCCAGCTTGCTGCCGGCGACCAGGCGGGCCGACAGGCCTTGCGGGCTTTCCTTGCCGAGGATCTTCTTCACGCCGGGATGATCGACGGTCAGGTATTCCCGCGTCTTCAACATCCAGTGCTCGAGCTTCAGCTGGTCGATCGGAGCGATGACGGGGTTGTTGGCCATCAGGCCGCGTTCCATGCGCGCCAGGGCGGCGTCGCTGTAGTCGGCCGGGCGCTCGGCGGCCAGCCTGGTCTTCTCGCGGCTGGCCCGGACCAGGGTCTGTGCCCAGTTGTAGAGGCGGGCGCCGCCGCCGGCCTCGGTTTCCAGCTGGCGATATTCCAGCCAGTTATCGCGGTAGGCGACCTGGGCCTGTTCGACGTCGGCCCAAGGGTCACCGAGCTTTGCCGAGAGGGCAGGATCGGCTTTCACCTTGGCGCGCAGGTCGGCCTCGGCGGTGCGTTTTCCCCCCATGAACCCCTTGTCGTTGAGGGTCAGGGAGCGGCCGTAGAAGACCTTGAAGCCGTTCTCGAGGCCAAACAGGGCGTCGCCGGCGACCCGCTTCTGCTCAGGCCCGCCCTTGGCGTATTCGAGGTAGCGGCCGCGCAGTTCGGAGCGCTGCAGCTGGCCGATCGGGATGGTCAGGTCACGCTGGGTCTCCAACTGGGCGACGGTCAGCAGGCGCTCAGTGGAGCCGGGGTTGCCGACCACGAAGGTCAGGTCGCCTTCCTTCGGCGCCTGCGCATTCCACTTGAGGAAATTCTTGGTCCGGACCGGCTTGCCGTTGTCGTAGGCGCGCAGGAAGGCGGCATCCAGGTCGTAGCGGGGGAAGTTGAAATTGTCCGGGTCGCCGCCGAAGAAGGCGATATCGAACTCCGGCGCGAAGACCAGGCGCACGTCGGCGTAACGCTGGAACCTGTACACCTTGTACTGCCCACCCCGGTACAGGCTGATGGCCTGGCAGCGGACGCCGGTCTCGGCCCCGCAGACGTTTTTCTCGGCGGCGCTGGTGGCGGCGTCGCGGGCCTTGACGAAGTCCTCGCCGGTCTTGCCGGCGCTGGCCGCGCGCACGTCCGAGGTCACGTCGGTGATCGACAGCAGCACCTCGGCCGTCTGGCCCGGGCACTTCAGTTCGTCCTCGCGCAGATTGGCCCGGAAGCCGGTCTTCACATAGTCGGTGCTGGCTGAGCTCAGGGCGCTGGTGCAGCCCTGGACGCAGTGGTTATTGGTCAGGATCAGGCCGTCCCTGGAGACGAAGCTGGCCGAGCAGCCGGCGATGCGCACGGCCGACAGGCGGACGTGGTCCAGCCATTTGGCGTCGAGCTTGACGCCGTAGTCGGCCTCGATCCTGGCGGTGGGCAGGTTATCGAAGGTCCACATCCCTTCGTCGGCAAGGGCAGGGGTGGCGGCGCCGGCGGCGCATACCGAGGCCGCGGCAATGCCGGCCATTAACGCGATACGGGTCATAAACGCACTTTTCTCTGTGGACGGACGGCAGCTTTGTGCGTCCCGATGCGGCAATAGCGCGCGACTGGGCCTTATGGCTAGGTTTTCGCGCAGGCCTTACCCCGATTTAACTTGGACGTGAGCGATCCTTGCGTTCATACCCGCGTTCAGTTCGGGAGGGTTGCAGGCGCCCATGTCGCTCGCTTTGGCCACATTGATCTATGAATGGCGCCGCTACATGGCGGCCGTTGTCGCCTTGGCGTTCTCAGGCCTGCTCGTGCTCGCCTTCGTCGGCATGTTCATGGGCATCGGCAAAGCCTTCACCGCCCAGATCGACCGCGCCCGCGCCGACATCATGGTGCTGGGCCCGGGCGCGACCGCCCTCTTCAACGGCGGTCCGTCCGGCCTGCCGCGCCGGCTGATGCCAGTGGTCATCGGCCACCCCGAGGTCGTGCAGGTTGCCCCTATGGACGGGTCCTGGGGTCGCTTCCAGAACATCGTCGACGTCGACCCCACCGCGCCGCCCGGAACGGTGCCGAAGAACCGCAAAAGCGAAAGCGTCCAGGTTTCGGTGATCGACGCGATTCCGGGCTACGTGACCGTACCGACCGACTATAGCGACGAAATGGTCGAGACCTTGCGCCAGCCCTATACGGTCGCGATCGACCAGTCAGCGCTTGCCCGCCTGGGGGTCAAGCGGGGCGACAAGGCGCTCTACAACGGCAAGACCATCACCATCGCCGCCGTGACCACCGGCTATCCGAACATGATGCAGCCGACCATGGTCATGTCTCGCGACACGCTGCGACTGCTGGGCGAGGCCGACACCGGCCCCCGGGTTGCGCCGCTGATGGTCAAGATCGCCGATCCGGCCAGGGCCGAGATTGTCGCGGCGCAGCTGAACGTCATGGGCGATGGCAAATTCAAGGCCTGGACCCGCTCCGACCTGGCGGAGGCCAACGAGGCCTCGATGTTCAAGGAACAGTTCATCAGCATCATCCTGTTCTTCGCGCTGATCATGGGCGCCATCATCGGTATCGCCATCACCTGGCAGACCCTGCGGGGGGCGATCATGGCCAACATCAAGGAGTTCGCCTCCCTGCGGGCCTTGGGCGTGTCGCTCGGCAGCTTGCGGCTGATCGTCATGGAGCTAAGCTTCTGGGTCGGCATCGTCGGCATTCTGGCCTCCGGCCTGCTGACCTGGGGCGTGTCTGGCCTGGCGGGGCTCGGGGGTCTGCCCATGGCCTTCCCGCTGCCCATTGTCACCGCCATTGCCATCTTCTTGCTGTTCATCGCCATGCTGTCGGGCCTGATGTCGCTCGGCGTGCTGAAGAACAGCCAACCGGCGGATCTGCTGCGATGAGCGGGAGCAGGTCAGGCAACGGCCACAAGCTGGGCGAAGTCGCCCTGCAGGCCAAGGGCATCGTCAAGCGGTTCAAGACCGGCAAGACGTTCGTCGAGGTACTGAAGGGCGTCGATTTCGACGCCCGCCACGGCGATGTGACCATGGTCATGGGGCCGTCCGGTTCGGGCAAGTCGACACTGGTGGCGGCCCTCTCCGGGCTGCTGGAGCCCGACGAGGGCACCGTGGCGGCGCTGGAGGCGAAGGACCTGTGGAAGTGGTCGTCGGGCCGGATCGACCGCTTCCGCCTCGACCACTGCGGCTTCATTTTCCAGGGCTTCAATCTGTTCCCCGCCTTGACCGCCAAGCAGCAGGTGATGACGGCGCTGAAGTACCAGGGCGTCTCCCGGTCGGAGACCGAACGCCGGGCCTTGCTGGCCCTTGAGGAGGTTGGCCTGACCTCCAAGATCAACCAGCGGCCGTCTGAACTTTCGGGCGGCGAGAAGCAGCGGGTGGCTATCGCCCGCGCCCTCGCCAAGAACCCGGATCTGATCTTCGCGGATGAGCCGACCTCGGCGCTCGACGGCCAGAACGGCCAGATCGTCATCCGCCTGCTGCGTCGCGCCGCGACCGAGCATGGCGCAGCGGTGATCTGCGTCACCCACGACCCTCGCCTGGAGGCCTATGCCGACCGGGTGATCCACATCGAGGACGGCAGGATTCTGGACGACGTGCGGCGCACGCCCGATCCCAATCCGCGGCCGCTCTCGCACTGATACTCAAGGACGACCCCTCAAATGCCCGGCTTTCTGCGTAAACCCTGGTTCTGGATCATCACCGTCCTCGTGGTGGCGTTGGTGGGCGGCTTCTTCTTCATGAAGGCCGCCTCGGCCCAGAAGAAGAAAGAGACCGAGGCCGCCACCAAGGCCATGCCGGTCAGCCCCTTCGCGGCCATCGGCAACGGCAAGGCCGACGTTGAAGGCGGCATCATCCAGGTCGCGGCTCGCCGCGGCGGGGTGGTCAAGGCCGTCTATGTCGAAGAAGGCCAGGCGGTCAGCGCCGGCCAGATTCTGGCCCGCCAGGAAGACGACGATCCGCGCCTGGCCGTCGCCAGCGCCCGCGCCCGCGTCAATCAGGCCCAGGCCCAGATCGGCGTGCTGCAGGTCAAGCTGAACGCTGCTCGCCGCGAATACCGCCGGCTGGAAGACCTGTCTGCCAGCAACTTCGTGGCCAAGCAGCGCCTGGACCAGAAGATGGACGAGATCCGCGACTGGGAGGCCCAGATCGTCGCCCAACGGGCCAACGTCGCCACCGCCATGGCCGCCCTGCGCGAAGCTGAGTATGCCCAGGAGCTGACCGTCATCCGGGCCCCGGCCAACGGCCGCATTGCCCGCCGCTACGCCAACCCGGGCGCCGGCGCCTCGACCCTGAACGTCTCGACGATGTTCGAC
Source organism: Caulobacter sp. (assembly GCA_046595895.1). Classification (GTDB taxonomy): domain Bacteria; phylum Pseudomonadota; class Alphaproteobacteria; order Caulobacterales; family Caulobacteraceae; genus Caulobacter. The sequence continues at coordinate 11,371 of JBKJSF010000062.1, forward strand.
CTTGAGCCCAACACCGCCCGCATCGTCCGCGCCGAGATCGTCGAGGCCGACATTCCCAATGTGCGCGACGGCCAGGAAGTGGAAATCACGCCGGAGTCGGATCCGGCCAAGGTCTATCTCGGTAAGGTGCTGCGCCGGGCCGGCGTGTTCGGGGCCCGCAAGCTGGCCTCGGACGATCCCAGCCAGCGCAGTGACGAGCGGGTGGTCGAGGTGGTGGTCTCCGCCGACGGCGCCCCGTTGCTGGTGGGCCAGCGGGTGCTTGTCAAGTTCATGAAGCCGGGCTTCAAGGCCGGCGCCGTGCGCGCCAAGCCGAAGACCGACGATGCGAAGAGGAAGTAGCCGGCAACCGCCGCACGCCGGCGCTAGAAGACGCCATGCGCAAACGTCTCGATGTCCTGCTGACCGACCGTGGCCTGTTCAACAGCCGGGCCAAGGCGCGCGCCGCCATCGAGGCGGGCGGGGTGACCGTCGATGGCCGGGCTGCCGGCAAGGCGTCCCTGGCGGTTGAAGAGGATGCGGAGATCGCCGCGGTGGCCGCCCATCCTTACGTCGGGCGCGGCGGCCTGAAGCTAGATCACGCGCTGACCCTGTGGCCGGTCGAGGTGGCGGGTCGCACGGTGCTCGACATCGGGGCCTCGACGGGTGGTTTCACCGAGGTCTGCCTGCTGCGGGGCGCGGCCCTCGTCTACGCCGTCGATGTCGGGCGCGATCAGCTTCACCCCAGCGTGGCGCAGGACGGGCGTGTGATCGAGTTGTCGGGACAGGATGCGCGGACCCTCGACACCGACCTGATCCCGGAAGCGCCGCAACTCATCGTCTGCGACCTCAGCTTCATCTCGGTGACCAAGGCGCTGGGGCCGGCCCTCAGCCTGGCGGCGGTGGCTGCGGACCTGGTGCTGCTGGTCAAGCCACAGTTCGAGGCTGGGCGCGGACGGGTTGGCAAGGGCGGGCTGGTCACCGATCCGGCCGTCCGCAAGGACTGCCTGGAAACGGTCAGCGGCTGGGTCGCGGCGCAGGGCTGGACCGTGCGCGAAACCACCGACAGCCCGATCACCGGCGGCGACGGCAATCGAGAGTTCCTGCTGTGGGCCAGCAAACCCGCATAGAAAACGGGCCCCGGCTTCCCGGGGCCCGCGTTCATGTCTTCAGGTCAGTGGCGATCAATAGCGACCGCTGGGACGCCAGTCGCCGTTACGGCTGCGGCAGACCTCGAACCCGCGCCAGCGGTCGCCACGGTACTCCTGCACCCAGCGGCAGTTGTTGCGGCGATAGCTGATGCGCTTGGGATAGTTGGCGCAGCGCACGTTCTTGCGGCCGACTTCCTTGCCGGCGAAGGCGCCGACCGTGCCGCCGACCAGGGCGCCTTCGCCACGGTTGCCGTCACCGGCCACGGCCGCGCCGAGCACGCCGCCGATCAGGGCGCCGGCGACGGTGCCCTTCTTCTCGGCCTGCTTCTTTTGACTGTGGCAGGGCGAGCTGCCGCGACCGTAGTCACGGTAGGATTGCGCCGACGCCAGGGTGGGGGCGGCGAAGGCCGGGATGGAGATTGCGGCGATGGCCGCCAGTGAAATCAGCTTGCGCATAACAGATACCTCTCTCTGCGGAACGACGTCCGGCTGGGAAGCGCCAGGGTCGCTTTGGAAGAATAAGTCCCTGTTCCTGAACGTAGGCTGACAGGGTTTCGTCGATTTGGCGGGCGTCCTTGGCTTGCACCGGGACGCTCAGCGCCATAACAACCAGCCGACCGGCGGGTTCCGCCAGGAGCAAGCCGCTGACCCTTACCCGTGACATTGAAATCACACGCATCGGCGCCCAGGGCGACGGGATCGGCGAGCGCATCTTTGTGCCGCTGACGCTGCCCGGCGAACATGTGCGGGTGCGCTTCGACGGCGAACGCGGCGAGGCGGACGAGCTGCTATCGACCAGCCCCGACCGGGTGACCCCGCCGTGCCCGCATTTTGGCGTCTGCGGCGGCTGCGCCCTGCAGCACTGGGCGGCGGAACCCTATCTGGCCTGGAAGCGCGAGCGGGTGGTCGAGGCCCTGTCGCGCGAAGGGCTGGAAACCGACGTGCTGGCGACCTTCGCCTCGCCGCCGGCCTCGCGCCGTCGTCTGGCTCTGCATGCGCGGGCGGCAAGGGGCGGGGCGGTGGTTGGCTTCAAGGAGCGGCGCAGCTGGACGCTGGTCCCCATCGAGGTCTGCCCGATCAGCGATCCGCGGCTGGTCGCCGCCCTGCCGGCCTTGCGGGCGCTGGCCAAACCCTTCCTGGAGCATCCCAAGTCCGCCCCGACGCTGCATGTCACCCTGACCCGCACGGGCCTGGACATCGACATCACTGGCGTTGAGGCAAAGAGCGGCGGGTTGTCGGCCGATGCGCGGGTGCGGGCGGCGATGATTGCCCAGCAGGCTGACTTCGCCCGCGTCACGCTGGCCGGCGAGGCGGTCTATGTCGCCCGGGAATCTGTGGTCACCCTCGGTCCGGCCCGCGTCGCCCTGCCGGCCGGCGCCTTTATGCAGGCCGTGCCGCAGGCGGAAGACGCCATGGTCGCTTTCGCGGTCGAGGCAGTCGGCGGCGCCGCTCGCATCGCCGATCTATTCTGCGGGGTTGGCACCTTCACCTTCCGGCTGGCGCAGCTGGGGACGGTGCTGGCTGTCGACTCCTCGGTTCCCGCCATCACGGCGCTGAAGGCCGCCGCCGGCGCCTTTCCCGGGCTAAAGAGCATAACCGCCGAGGCGCGCGACCTGACCAAACGGCCCGTGCTGGCGCGCGAGCTGGCCAAGATCGATGCGGTGGTCTTCGACCCACCGCGGGCCGGGGCCCTGGAGCAGGCCGGCGAGATCGCCCGCTCGAAGGTGGCGCGGGTCGTCGGGGTGTCCTGCAACCCGGCGACCTTCGCCCGCGACGCCAAGGTGCTGGTCGAGGCCGGCTTCAGGCTCGACCGGGTGCTGCCCGTCGATCAGTTCCTTTGGTCGCCACACGTCGAGCTGGTCGGGGTGTTTTCGCGCTGATTCGGGCGTTGGGGACTGGTTGGCGCGCGCAGACGGTCTGACGATGGTTCTCAAACGGTTGGAGCGCTACCCGTCCCCGATCGGCGCAGGTCGGGGACAGGACGCCGCTCCAGCCGCGATGGGAACCCGGCGGCGCCGTTGCGCGGCGATCCAGTCCCCCTAGACTTCGCCGCTCTGCCAGAACGTGTGCTTCTTGTGCAGGCCCGGCTCCGGCAGCGGGCCGGCCGTCTCGCTGAGCGGGAAGCCATGCACCGGATTCGCTGTCGGTCCGCGAAGGGCGGTGACGTCCGGCTGAGGTTTCACCGTCTTCAACGGAGCCCCGAACAGATCGAGCTGGTCGCCCGCCTTGGCCGGGACCTTGAACGCCCCCAAATCCATCGGCGGCATCTCGCCGTCCAGGCCAAAGCGCCGTTTGGCGGCGGCGAAGCGGGCGGCGATCAGTTCGGCCACCGGCCCCTCGCCCTTCTGCCGCGTCCCCCAGTCGGCCGTGTAGTCGGCCCCGCCTCGCGTCTGGCGGATCAACGACATGACCCGCGCCGCTCGCCCCGGATGGTCCGACGACAGCCACTGTTGGAACAGAGAGGAAATCTCGCGCGGCAGGCGGATGACCACATAGCCGGCGGTCCTCGCCCCGGCCTGGGCCGAGGCCTCCAGCACCGCCTCCAGCTCATGGTCGTTGAGGGCCGGGATGACCGGGGCGAACATCACCGCCGTCGGAATGCCGGCCGCGCTGAGCGCCTTAACCGCCTCCAGCCGCTTGCCCGGGGTGGCGGCGCGCGGCTCCATGCTGCGGGCCAGCTTGCGGTCCAGGGTGGTGACCGAGAGGGCGACCCGGCACAGGCCTTCGGCGGCGGCGGGGCCAAGAATATCGAGGTCGCGCAGCACCAGGGCCGACTTGGTGATCAGGGTGAAGGGGTGTTTGAAGCGGTAGAGGGTCTCGATCACCTGTCGGGTGACCCGCAGGCGGCGCTCGGCCGGCTGGTAGGGGTCGGTGTCGCCGCCGATGTGGATGACCTGGGGCCTGTAGGCCTTCTTGGACAGCTCCTTGCCGAGCAGTTCATGGGCGAAAGGCTTGAAGAACAGCTTGCTCTCGAAATCCAGGCCCGGCGACAGGCCGAGGTAGGCGTGGGCCGGCCGGGCATAGCAGTAGATGCAGCCGTGCTCGCAGCCCCGGTAGGGGTTGATCGAGCGGTTGAAGCCGATGTCGGGGCTGTCGTTGCTGGCGATGATGGTTTTGGCGTGATCGGGCTGGATCACCGTGCGCAGGGGTTTGGGTTGGTCATCTTCGGCCGTCCAGCCGTCGTCGAAGTCCTCCCGCTGGCCGGTGAGGAAGCGGCTGGTCTCATTGCTACGGGCGCCGCGGCCCTTGGTCTGGAGCGGTATGGAGGGCACGGGCCGAACATACGCCCGTGGGTGAACAAAACAAGAACTGAGTTTCTGAACGGATGGTTAATTCCTGGCACGAACCGAGCACAAGGCGCTTTCCAGTCAACCCGGCAGCGGCCATTAACGGCGGATGATATCCGTGGTGATCCCGACCCTCGATGCTGCCCGCACCCTGCCGGTGACGCTGGCCAGTCTGGTCGGTGCGGCCGTGGAAGGGCTGGTCAAGGAAGTGCTGGTGGCCGACGGCGGCTCGGCCGACGCCACCTGCGAGATCGCCGACGACGCGGGCGCGAAGATCCTCAACGGCCAGGGCGTTGCGGCGGCCTGTGGGGCGGCCCGGGGCGACTGGCTGTTGATCCTGCTGCCCGGCGTGAAGCTGTCGCCCGACTGGGAGACGGCGGCGGCGATGCATATGGCGGCCGGCTGGGAACAGGCGGGGCGCTTCAGAGCCTCGCGCGACGGCCGGCGGCCCTCGCGGCTGCTGGCCGAGGCGTTGCGGCTGCCGCCGCGGGGCGACGAGGGGCTGCTGATCTCGCGGCGGCTCTACGACAAGGTCGGCGGCGGCGAGGGACGTGAGTTGCTGAGCCGCCTGCGCGGACGTATCCGGCGGCTGGATGCGTTGATCTCGCGCTAGCGATCACTACGGAGATCAACCAGCCGATCATACCGCGCCGCCTGATCCAGGGTCGGCGTCGACTGGCCCCACATTCGGCGATAGGTCCAGTAACCGAAGACCACCTTCTCGACGTACTCGCGCGTCTCGCGTGCCGGCAGGCTTTCCATGAACAGCAGGGCGTCAGCGTCCGGCTCCATGCGTTTGCGGGTCTTGATCACCGCCCCGGCCCCGCCGTTGTAGGCGGCCACGACGCGGAACAGGTCGTAGGCGTCGTCGCCGCCGCCCAGACCCCGTTTGATCAGCCAGGTCATGTAGTCCTGGCCGATGCGCAGGTTCACCGGCGGATCGAACAGCGGCATAATGTTGGAGAGCAGATGATCGTCGCCCGCCGCCTCGGCCGCCGAGGTCGGCCGCACCTGCATCAAGCCGACGGCCCCGGCGTGGGAATAGGCATAGGGATTGAAGCGGCTCTCCTGGCGGACCAGGGCGTAGACCAGCGCCTTGTCGAGGGTGAAGCCGCCGTCGGGATAGAGCTCGGGAACCTCGTAGGCTTCGGCGCGGTAGGGACGGGCCTTCTTCTTGACCGGGGCCGGACCGGCGCTCGGGTTCGGCGCGATCTGCAGCGGCACCTTGAGGCTGACGATAAGTGTCTGCCAGTCCTTCTGGGCGTTGTCGCTGCGGGCCAGGGCCAGGCCGACGCGCAGCTCCTGGGCCGCCTCGATCGGACGGTCGATTTGCACCAGCGCGGCAGCGCGTCGGGCGCGGTCGTCGCGGTCGATCAGGGCCTCGGCCTTGCGCTCGTCGCGGCTGGAAACACGGATCAGCAGGGGATTGGTGGTCGGTTGCGGCGGCAGGTCGATGATGGCCGGCGGCGGAGCGGCCTTGCCCAAGGTCATGGCCACGGCGCGGCCGCCGTCCATCTCCAGCTTTCGCGTCGCGATCAGGCCGTAGAAGGTATAGGGCGCGGAGGCGGCCCGCTGGAAATAGCCACGAGCGGCGAGCTTGTCGCCCATCCGCTCGGCGCAGCGGCCGGCCCAGAACCAGGCGGCCGAGCGCAGCCAATCGTCGTTGCTGTCATCCTCGGCCACCTTGAGGAAGAATGTTCCGGCCTCGCCCACCTTGCCGAGGCGCCAGCCGGCAAGGCCGGCGATCCACGGCTCGCCGGCCGACGGGGCCAAGGCCCAGGCCTCGGCGGTGCGGCCGGAGTAATAAGCGTCGCGGGCCGCGAAGCTGGCGTCGCCGGCGGTGCTGATTGAGCCCGCGGACATCCAGATGCGGGCGGCGGCCAGGAAGCTGGGTGCCTGGGGCTCGCGGGCTCCACGCGGCTGGCGCTTCTGGGCCAGGGTGTAGAGCCGCTCGGCCCCGCCCAGCTCCGAATGTTCGCCCAGCCAGTCGGTGAGCTCGGCATAGCCGGCGCGATAGGCGGTGGGGTGCATCAGCTTGACGAAATAGACGTGGCCGATCAGCGATCGGTCGCGGATCTTGGCGAGGGCGGCGTCGGCCTCGTCGAAATCGCCCCGGTCGGCGGCGGCGAAGGCGGCGCGGTAGCGGGCTTCATCGGGCTTGGAGAGGGGGCCGTCGGCGGCGAAGGCAGGCGTGGCGATCCAGGCGGCGGCAAGCAGCACGACGACCAGGGCCGCGATAACCCTGCAAAGCTTCACCCCGGCCGCAACCATGCCGTAAACCCCCGAACTCGTTTTCACCGGTCCCGCTAAAGGCATTGGACCGAAAAATGGTTAAGCGCGGGCAGATTCAATCATCCGAAAAATCGGATGCTGCTCACGCGTCGTGGGCCCCCACTGCAAGAGACGTGCAGCTTTAGGCAGGGCGACCCTGGCGATCAAGCCTTTCGGTCAGGGTCAGCAGGTCGGCCCAGGCCTTCTTCTTGGCTGCCGGCTGGCGCAGCAGGAAGGCGGGGTGAAGTGTCGGCATGGCGGGCAGATCGAGGCCGCCGTCGGTCGACTTCCATTCAAACCAGCGCCCGCGCATGGCGAGGATGCCCTCGTCCCGTTTCAGCACGGCCTTGGCCGAGGCCCCGCCGGCCAGCAGCAGCATGCGCGGCTTTACCAGCGCCACGGCTCGCTCCAGGAACGGCGCGCAGACCGCCTGCTCGGCCGGGGTCGGAGTGCGGTTGCCGGGCGGCCGCCAGAAGACCGTGTTGGTGATGAACACCCGGTCGCTGAGCCCAGCGGCGGCGAGCATTCTGTCGAGCAGCTTGCCGGCCCGGCCGACGAACGGCTGGCCGAGGGAGTCCTCGTCGGCCCCCGGACCCTCGCCGATGACCATCACCGGCGCATCGACGCTGCCCCGGTGGAAGACCGACTGGCGGGCGCCCTCGTAGCGCAGCGGACAGCCCTCGAAAGCGGCAATGGCCTCGGCCAGCTGTTCGATGGTCTGGGCGGCGGCGGCCATCTCGTGGGCCTGGGCCAGGGCGGCGCCGATGTCGATGTTGGGAACGCCGGGCCGGGCGGGGCGGATCGGTGTGGGCGGCGGAGGAGGCGGGGCAGGGCGCGCCCGCGCCTTGAGACGCTCGGCCCCCTCGGCCAGCCGGTCGATGGCCTGGTCGGCGTACAGCGCATCCACTCCCGCCTCGGCCCAGAAGGCGAGCAGGGCCTCGGCGGCGCGGCGGTCAGGGGCGGGAGTCATTGGAAGGACAGGATAGGGGGCCATCTCTGCCTGGTCACCCCGGGAAGTTGCGGTTATCGCGGCTTGCGACGCCATTCCCGCTTGACCGCCGGGGCGTCAGGTTCAGATAACCACCGCAGAGGATCTAACCGGGGACTGACCATGAGCGACATCGACACGGCCGCTGAAGACCGCGAAGCCATGGAATACGACGTCGTCATCGTCGGCGGCGGTCCGGCCGGCCTGGCGGCGGCGATCCGGCTCAAGCAGCTGGCCGCAGAAACGGGGGCCGAGGTCTCGGTCGCCGTGCTGGAGAAGGGCTCGGAAGTCGGGGCCCACATCCTGTCGGGCGCGGTCATCGACCCCCGGGCGCTGAGCGAACTGATCCCCGACTGGAAGGAACAGGGCGCGCCGCTCGAGACCCCGGTGACCAGGGACAAGTTCCTGATCCTCGGCCCGCAGGGCGAGCTGGAACTGCCGATGTTCGCCATGCCGCCGTTCATGCACAATGAGGGCTGCTACATCTCCTCCCTCGGCAACCTCTGCCGCTGGCTGGCGGGCCAGGCCGAGAATCTCGGCGTCGAGATCTATCCGGGCTTCGCGGCCGGCGACCTCGTCTATCGTGAAGACGGCTCGGTGAAGGGCGTCATCGTCGGCGTCGTCGGCGTCGGCAAGGACGGCGTTCGGAAGGGCAGCTACGAGCCCGGCATGGAGTTGCACGGCAAGTATGTCTTCTTCGCCGAGGGCGTGCGCGGTTCGCTGTCGAAGATCCTCATCAGCAAGTTCGATCTGCAGAAGGGCAAGAGCCCGCAGAAGTACGGCATCGGCATCAAGGAACTCTGGCAGGTGCCAGCCGCCAACCATCGCCCGGGCCTGGCCCAGCACACCACCGGCTGGCCGCTGGACAACAGCACCGGCGGCGGCAGCTTCATGTACCACTTCGGGGACAACCAGGTGGCCATCGGCTACGTCGTGCACCTGAGCTACGCCAATCCCTGGCTGTCGCCGTTCGACGAGTTCCAGCGCTTCAAGCACCATCCGTCGGTGAAGCCCTACCTCGAGGGCGGCAGGCGCATCGCCTACGGGGCCCGGGCCATCACCGAGGGCGGCTACCAGTCGGTGCCGAAACTGACCTTCCCAGGCGGCGTGCTGATTGGCTGCTCGGCCGGCTTCGTCAACGTGCCGCGCATCAAGGGCAGCCACAACGCCATGAAGACCGGCATGCTGGCTGCCGAGGAAGCCTTCAAGGCCCTGCAGGCCGGTCGCCAGGCCGATGAGCTGGTCGAATACCAGGCCGCCTATGAGGCCAGTTGGGTGGCCAAGGAGCTGAAGATCGTCCGCAACGCCAAGCCGCTGCTCAGCAAGTTGGGTACGGCCTTGGGCGGCGCGTTTGGCATGTTCGACATGTGGGTGAATCACCTGACCGGCGGCTTCTCCTTCTTCGGCACCCTGCAGCACAGCAAGACCGACGCCGCCTCGACCGGCCTGGCCAAAGACTACAAACAGAAGGTCTACCCCCGGCCCGACGGGGTGATCAGCTTCGACAAGCTATCATCTGTCTTCCTGTCGGCGACCAACCACGAGGAAGACCAGCCGGCCCACCTGAAGCTCAAGGACCCGTCGGTTCCGATCGACGTCAACCTGCCGCGCTACGGCGAGCCGGCCCGGCTCTACTGCCCGGCCGGGGTCTATGAGGTGCTGTACGACGAAGCCGGGAACAATCCGAAGTTCCAGATTAACGCCCAGAACTGCGTCCACTGCAAAACCTGCGACATCAAGGACCCGTCGCAGAACATCGTCTGGACGACGCCGGAAGGCGGCGGCGGCCCCAACTACCCGAACATGTAGGGGGGGACGGGTTGCGCGTCGCGCCGACGCCAACCGTTCGCGCGCAGGCGCACGAATTCGCGCTACCTGTCCCCGATCGGCGCTGATCGGGGACAGGTAGCGCGCACCAGACGCATGGAGCGCCGCCGTCAGACCGTGTGCGCGCGCAACCAGTCCCCTGCGCGAAGCGCCTTGCTCCCGCCACCGATTGGGGCAAGTTAGACCCTATGAAGCGCCTTGCCCTCGTCTCCGCCGCGTCCAGCGCCCTGTTGCTCACCGCCTGCGCCACCACCGGAGCGCCCAGCGCCGAGGATGCGGGCCTGCGGCCGGTCCAGAGTTCGCTCGATACCGAAGGCCAGTCCGGCTATGGCCAGTTCCTGGCCGGCCAGAAGGCCCAGGCTGATGGCCAGAACGACGAGGCGGCCAGCTATTTCGCCCGCGCCATCTCGCTCGGCGCCGAGTCCGAGACCCTCAAGCAACGGGTGTTCCAGGCGGCCCTGTTCTCCGGCGATATCGCCAAGGCCGCCAAGGCCGCCCCGGCCGAGGGCGAGGCTTCGGTCATGGTCGTGCGCCTGGGCCTGCTGACCCGCGCCGTTGAGGCCATCGCGACAAGTGACGGCGCCACAGCCAAGGCCATCATGATCGACCAGACGGTTGGCTTCCCGCACCGCCAGGCCTCGGTCCTGCTGACTCCCTGGGCGGCCGCGGCGGCCGGCGAGGAGGAGGCGGCCCTGACCCGCCCCACGCTGCGCGGCGACCGGCTGGTGGAGGTGTTCGGCCTGCTGAACCAGGCCCTGCTGTTCGAGCGCTTCAAGCGCTTCGACGAGGCGGAGGCCAACTACAAGATCTTGATGGGCTTCGGCGACGCCTCGGCCATCTTCGCCCCCGACTACGGGGCCTTCCTCGAGCGCCGCAAGCGCGGGGCCGAAGCCATCACCGTCTATGACACCGCCCTCAAGGCCCGGCCGAACGACATCGGACTGACCGGCGCCCGCGAGCGCGCCGCCAAGCGCCGCAAGGCCCCGGCCATGCCAACCATCCGCCAGGGATCGGCCCGGGCTCTGCTGATCCCGGCCTCGGCCATGCTGGCCGATAAGCAGTATCCGCTGGCCCTGGCCTATCTGCGGCTGTCGGCACGCCTCGATCCGAACCGCGAGGAGCTGTGGGTCGAGTTGGGCGATGTCTACACCGGCCTCGGCGACGCCAAAAATGCCCGCTCCGCCCTCGCCCAGGTCCGGGCCGGCAGCCGCGAATACCCGGCCGCCCGCTCGCGGCTGGCCTGGTCGCTGCAGGCGGCTGGCGACAAGGCGGGGGCGCTGAAGATGGCCGCCGACGGCGCCGCCAGCGGCCAGCGCGACGCCCTGCTGACCTACGCCGACCTGCTGCGCGCCAATGAGCGCTACGCGGAATCGGTCGAGACCATCACCCGGGTCATCACCCTCGACGGCGAAAAGGCCGACTGGCGGCTCTACTACATGCGCGGCGTCGCCCGCGACCGGGCCGGCGACTGGCCCGGCGCCGAGGCCGACCTGAAAAAGGCGCTGAGCCTGCAGCCGGACGAGCCGGAACTGCTCAACTACCTGGGCTACGCCTGGATCGACCGCGGCGAGCAGCTGGGTCCGGCCATGGACATGGTCCAGCGGGCGGTGGCCGCCAACCCGCGCAGCGGGGCGATGATCGACAGCCTCGGCTGGGCCTATTTCCGCATGGGCGACTACCGCAACGCCGTCGAGTTCCTCGAACGGGCCGTGACGCTTGAGCCGTCGGACCCGGACATCAACGACCACCTGGGCGACGCCTACTGGCAGGTCGGCCGGCAGATCGAGGCCCGCTTCCAGTGGACCCGGGTGGTGCAGCTGAAGCCCGATGCCGCCATCCTGGCGCGGGTCGAGGCCAAGCTGAAGAACGGCTTGACGGGCGTGAAACCGGTCGTGGCCGAGCGCTAGGAGCATGTCAGGTCGAAGTGTGAGCGGTTCGGCCGCCCGGACATGCTCCCAAGGGAAACATCTCTAGATGTCCCTCAGCTGGTTCGCGCCCGCCAAGATCAACCTCTACCTCCATGTCGGGGCCCTGCAGGCGGATGGCTTCCATCCGGTCAGCAGCCTGATGGCCTTCGCCGATGTGGGCGATCGGGTGGCGGTGCAGCCGGCCGAGGCGCTCGATTTCGAGGTCACCGGACCGTTCGCGAACGGTCTGGCCATGGAACCCAACAACCTGGTCCTGCGCGCCGCCTGGGCGCTGACCAAGGCGGCCGGCCGGCCCTTGCCGCCGTTCCGCCTGATCCTCGACAAACAGCTTCCCATCGCCGCCGGGCTGGGCGGCGGCTCTTCGGACGCGGGCGCGACGCTGCGGCTGCTGCGCCAGGCGCTGGACGTGCCCCTTCAGGACGAGGCCTTGAACGCCATCGCCGCCGAGCTGGGTTCGGACGGGGTCGCCTGCCTGTGGGCCGAGACGGTGATCGGCGAGGGGCGGGGGGAAAAGCTGGTCGCCGCCCCAGGCATGCCGGTGCTCGACGCCGTGCTGGTCAACCCGCGCGTCGGCTCGCCCACCGGCCCCGTCTACCGCGCCTATGACGCGGCTGGCGCGCCCGGCAACGCCCATCGGCCCTGGCTGCCGGAAGCCTTCGAGGACGTGGTGGAGGTGGCCGCCGTCATGGCCACCTGCCGCAACGATCTCGAAGCCCCCGCGGTGGCCCTTACCCCGGCCATCGGCGAGGTGCTGGAGACCCTGCGCGGCGAGCCGGAGACCTTGCTGGCCCGGATGAGCGGCTCGGGCGCCACCTGCTTTGCGCTTTGCGCTGGTGACATCGAGGCCGAGGGCCTGGTTGAGCGGCTGGAAAGCATGCGGCCCGACTGGTGGGTGCGGCGGTGCCGGTTGGGTAGCTGAGCCGCCGACGGGGGGCAGTTAATCCGGGGACACTATATAGATTTCCGGCACACCCAATTTGATCGCCTGCCGACGGCGAACGGAAATCTATATAGTGTCCCCGGATTAACTGCTGCACTGCCGCCCCTCATAACGCCGAAGGGCGTGACGGTTGCCCGTCACGCCCCCCGCTGATCTCCCCCCGGAGAGGGGAAGCAAACCTACTTAGGTCTAGTGGTAGGCCCGCTCCCCGTGCTCGGCGATGTCCAGGCCGTCCTCTTCGGTTTCGGGGCTGACTCGCAGGCCGAAGACCATCTTGATCAGGAAGAAGACGATGGCCGAGGCGACGGCCGACCACAGCACCGCGACGCCAACCGCTTTAAGCTGCGCCATGATCTGGAAGCCGAAGTCGTAGCCGGTCGAGCCGTTGGTGAAGTCCACCACGCCCGCCCCGCCCAGTTTCGGGTTGACCAGGATGCCGGTGGCGATGGCCCCGACGATGCCGCCGACGGCGTGGATGCCGAAGGCGTCCAGGCTGTCGTCATACTTCAGCGCGTTCTTGACGACCGAGCAGAAGAAGACGCAGAGCGGCGAGACGGCCAGGCCGAGCACGATGGCCCCCACCGGACCGGCGAAGCCGGCGGCCGGGGTTATCGCCACCAGGCCGGCGACGATGCCCGACGCCAGGCCAAGACCCGAAGCCTTGCCACGCGTCACCTGCTCGACGATCAGCCAGCTGACGCCCGCCGCGGCGGTGGCCACCAGGGTGTTGATCAGGGCCAGGCCGGCATAGCCATTGGCTTCCAGGTTGGAGCCGGCGTTAAAGCCGAACCAGCCGACCCACAGCAGACCCGCGCCGACCATGGTCAAGGTCAGGGAGTGGGGTTGCATCGGTTCCTTCTGGTAGCCGGTCCGCTTGCCGAGGATCAGGCAGCCGACCAGGGCGGCGATACCGGCGTTGATGTGCACCACCGTTCCGCCCGCGAAGTCCAGGGCGCCCCAGCCCCACAGCAGGCCCGCGCCGCCGGCCAGTCCGTCGGCCGTCTGGCCGAAGGCGCTGGTCGCGCCGGCCCACCACCAGACCATGTGGGCCATCGGGTAGTAGCTGAGCAGTGGCCAGAGGATGGCGAACACCACCACGGCCAGGAATTTCATCCGCTCGGCGACTCCGCCCAGCACCAGGGCGGCGGTGATGGCCGCGAAGGTGGCCTGGAAGGCGACGAAGATCAGCTCCGGGATGACCACGCCGCGCGAGAAGGTCTCGACGTTGGTGAAGGCCCCTTCGGCGTTGAAGATCGCCCCGTTTAGCCCGACCTTGCTCAGGCCGCCGATGAACTTGTTGAGGCCGGCTCCGTCGGTGAACGACAGGCTGTAGCCCCAGAAGGTCCAGGTGATGATGCCGATGCAGGCGACGGTGGTCACCTGGACCAGCATGGAGAGCATGTTCTTCGACCGCACCAGGCCGCCGTAGAACAGCGCCAGGCCGGGCACGATCATCAGCAGCACCAGCACCATGGAGATCATCATCCAGGTGGTGTCGCCCTTGTCGGGCGTCGGGGCCGGAGCCGCCTCGGCGGCGGCGGGAGCGGCGACTTCGGGAGCCGGCGCGGCCGCGGCCGGAGCCGCCGGAGCCGCCTCGGCGGCGGCGGGAGCCGGCGCGCTGTCCTGCGCGAAAGCCGGAGCGGCCAACGGCGCCCCGGCGATGGCGGCGGCGAGCATCAGCCCCGCCAGCCTACCGTACATGCTTGTTTTCATTGGTCTATCCCCTTGTTCTTTGATCACAGCGCCGAGGCGCCGGACTCGCCGGTGCGGATCCGCACCGCGTCTTCCAGGCTGAGGACGAAGATCTTGCCGTCCCCGATCTTGCCGGTGGCGGCGGCGGCCTTGATGGCCTCCACGGCCTTGCCGACGGCGCTGTCGTCGACAGCCACCTCGACCTTCACCTTGGGCACGAAGTTCACCTGGTACTCGGCGCCCCGGTAGATTTCGGTCTGGCCCTTCTGACGGCCGTAGCCCTTCACCTCGGAGACGGTCATCCCCTCGACGCCCGCTGCCACGAGCGCTTCACGCACCTCGTCCAGCTTGAAGGGTTTGACCACTGCTATGATCAGTTTCATCCGCCTTGTCCGCCCGCCGGTTTAAGACGGGCGCCCCTCTGTTTCTTGTGCAAAGGCGACCGGCGGTGAAGCGCGTGGGCGCTCCTTTCTCCGATCGCGAGCCAAGCTAGCGGGATGGGCCCGCCGACCTGGGCGCGCGCCGACAGGGATTGGGCAAGAAAGCGGCGACGCGCCCGATCGCTGGGCGGCGTCGCCACCGCATGCTCAAAAATGAGGCGCCCGCCTCAGGGCGCGTTACCGGGGCAGCAGCCTCACGAACGCGTGAAGTGGGGCAACGGAGTCGCCGCTGCAAACGCTGTTCCGCCGACGGGGGGTTCACCGGGTTCATCCGATTGCGATGGGCCCAACCGTCGAGGAAGCCATGAAGTTTACCCCCGCCCTGAAAACCGCCGCCGCCCTGACGGCCCTGTCGTTCGCCACCATTCTGGCCGGCCCCACCCTGGCTCAAAGCCAACCCAGCAGCGGGCAGTCCATGCCCATGCCGGTTGAGGAGGACACGCTGGAAGCCGACATGGCCGACGATGTCGCGGCCGAAGTCGGCCAGCCGGCCGGCATTCCCATCGGCTCCCCCACCCCGAGCGAGCAGGCCTATCTGTTGAAGGCCGGCGATCCGAACGTCGTTTCCAACACGCCGGTCCCCGACACCCCGGCGGTTCGCCGTGCCTACGGCGGCCCGGACTCCAACGGCGGCAAAAAGACCCGTCCCGTCGGCAACTGATCCACTTGCCTGAAGCGGCAGGCGGAAACGTCGGCCGTCCCTATCGCGTCAGCGTTTCAAGGATAGCGTCATGAAGCCCATCATTCTTCTCTCCACCGCCGCGGCGGCCGTCGTTCTGTTGGCCTCGCAGGCCTCCGCCCAGTCGGTCAACGACCCTGCACCGCCGACCCAGACCACCACCCCCAGCGGCCCCATCGACCCGAACCAGAAGCGCTCGACCTTCGACAAGCGGGACGAAATGCGCGCCGCTGAACAGGAAATGGAAGTCGAGGGCGCAGGCCCCGTGGCCACCCCGATGACGGACAGGACCGTCGTCATGGACGTCGCCGCCGGCGCCTCCGAGCGGGCCCTGGTGACAAATGGACCGGTGCTCGACACCGCCGAGAACCGCGCCAAGTACCCGCCGCAGTCGCGGGCCGGCAAACGCACCGCCGCGCGCGGCAACTAGACTGACCTGAACACCCGGCGGGCGGCCTCTTGATCGGGCCGCCCGCCGCCTTCGTCGCCGCAACCCGCCGTTTCCCGGCGGGCGCTCTGGCGACTCATCCTCCCCGCCGGAAGGACCTCCCCATGAAGAAGCTCACCCTGCTTTCCGCCGTCGCCTCGCTCGCGCTTCTGGCCGGCGGCGCCTTTGCCCAGCCCGCTGCCCCGGCCGCGCCGCCAGCGGCCCTCGTGCCGGCTCCGGCCGTCCCCGGAGCCCTGGTCGCCCGGGGCGACATCGTCGATACCCTGAAGGCCTCGGGAAAATTCACCGTCCTGGTCCGCACCTTGGACGCGACCAACCTGACCAGCCTGCTCAAGACCAACAAGAACCTGACCCTGTTCGCCCCCACCGACGCGGCCTTCGCCGCCCTGCCGACCGGTGAACTTGCCCGGCTGGAAGCCAACCCGACCGAGCTGCAGAAAGTGCTGACCTTCCACCTGATCAACGCCAGCATCGACTCCTCGAGGGTCAAGGGCGTCAAGTCGGGCGTGGCCACCGTGGCCGGGCCGCAGATCACCCTGGATGGCAGCGGGGCCGCGATGCTGGCCGGGAACGCCACCGTCACCCAGGCCGACGTCATGGCGACCAACGGCATCGTCCATGTGGTCGACAAGGTGCTGATGCCGACCGGCACGCCGGTGGCCGCCAACATGACCACCGACGTGGAGCAAGGCCGCATCATCCGCGCCAGCTACCAGCAGCCCCCGATGGAACCGGCCGATCCGGTTGATCCCAACGCCCCGCCGGTCACCGAGGCCAGCCCTGTCCCGCCGGCCCCGACTCCGCCGATCGTCGGCCCGCCGCCGCCGGCCGCCCCGGAAACCCCGACGTCGGTCGCCAGCGTGGCGACGGCCACCGCCGAGACGGCGACCGTCACCAACGGCCCGGTGCTCGACACCGCCGAGAACCGCGCCAAGTACCCGCCGCAGTCGCGGGCCGGCAAGCGCACAGCCGCCAAGGGCAACCGCTAGTCAGGCAGGCTCCGCCCCCTTCGTGGGATTGAAGCCAAGGTCGGCGGGCCCTATGGTCCGCCAACTTTTTTGCGCCTGCGAACAGACAAGATGATTGCCGCCAAACCGACCTCCTTCCAGGGCCTGATCCTGACACTCCACGGCTACTGGAGCGACCGGGGCTGCGTCATCCTGCAGCCGCATGACATCGAGGTCGGGGCCGGCACCCTGCACCCGGCGACGGTGCTGCGCGCCCTCGGCCCCAAGCCGTGGAACGCCGCCTACGTGCAGCCCAGCCGTCGCCCGGGCGACGGCCGCTATGGCGAGAACCCCAATCGGCTGCAGCACTATTACCAGTACCAGGTGCTGCTGAAGCCCAACCCGCCGGACATGCAGGACCTCTACCTGGGCTCCCTGGCCGCCATCGGCCTGGACGCCCGGCTGCACGACATCCGCTTCGTCGAGGACGACTGGGAGAACCCCACGGTCGGGGCCTGGGGCCTCGGCTGGGAGGTCTGGTGCGACGGCATGGAGGTGTCCCAGTACACCTACATGCAGCAGGTCGGCGGCCTCGACGTGAACCCCGTCGCGGGCGAACTGACCTACGGACTTGAGCGGCTGGCGATGTACGTGTTCGGCGTCGACAACGTCTACGACCTGCCGTTCAACGATCGCGGCACGTCCTATGGCGAGGTCTTCCTCGAGAACGAACGCCAGCAGAGCGCCTACAATTTCGAGGTCGCCGACGTAGAGACGCTTCGGCGCCAGTTCGAGGACATGGAGCGCCAGGTGAAGCACATCCTGGACGTCGGCGTCGGTCCGCAGGGCCAGAAACTGGTGCTGCCGGCCTATGACCATGTGCTGAAGGCCAGCCACCTGTTCAACGTCATGAACGCCCGCGGCGCCATCGCCGTGGCCGAGCGCGCCAGCTACATCGGCCGCATCCGTGACCTCTGCAAACTCTGCGCCAGCGAATGGCTCAAGCAGCAGGAAGCGGCCTGATGCGGTCGCTGGCCGCCGTCCTGGCCGTTCTGCTGCTTGCCGCCCCTTTGGCGACGGCGGCGCAGGAACGCGACACCGTCGTCAGGGCCGACAGTGACGATCCGCAGATACTCGCGGCGACGGCTCAGGCCCGCAAGGCGCTGCCCGGCTTTTGGGCCCGCTACGATAGCGAGCCTGAGGTGCAGCAGACCGCCAGCCTGAAGATCGCCTTCCCCGTCAAGGGCGGGGGCAGCGAGGCGATGTGGATCAGCGTCGATAGCCGCAAGGGCGACACCATCAACGGCCGGCTCAACAATACTCCCCAGGGGGATGTGGGCCTTTCGCGCGGCGACGCGGTGACCATCGACCAGAGCCGGATCATGGACTGGAGCTACATCAAGAACGCTCGCCGCTGGGGCCATTTCACCAGCAGAGTGCTGATCAGACGGATGCCGGCCGACCAGTCCGCGCAGTACCGCACCTATTTCTCCGACACTCCGCTCGAACCTTAAGTTTTCCATGCCCCAGCTGCTTCTCGAACTCTTCTCCGAAGAAATCCCCGCGCGCATGCAGGCCCAGGCCACGCGCGACCTCGAACGCATGGTTCGCGACGGCCTCAGCGCCGCCGGCCTGATCACCGAGGGCATGAAGGCCTTCGCCGGCCCGCGCCGTCTGGCTCTGGTCATCGAGGGCCTGCCGGTCGCGCAAGCCGACCGCGACGAGGAAGTCAAAGGCCCCCGGGTTGCCTCGCCCGACCAGGCCATCGACGGCTTCCTGCGCAAGACCGGCCTGACCCGCGAGCAGCTGTCCGAGCGTGACGGCGTCTGGTTCGGCCGCATCCAGACCGCCGGCCGCCCGACCGTGGAGATCATCGCCGAGCTGGTCGAGGCGACGGTCCGGGGCTTCCCCTGGCCGAAATCCATGACCTGGGGCAGCGGCAAGCTGCGCTGGGTCCGGCCGCTGCAACGCATCCTCTGCGTCTTCGACCGCGAGGTCGTGCCGATCAGCTTCGAGGGCCTGACCGCCGGCGACCTCAGCCAAGGCCACCGCTTCATGGGCAGCGGCAACGTCTTCCGGGCCCGCGACTTCGACGAATACCGCGAGGCATTGCTCGGCCACTACGTCGTCCTCGACGTCGAGGAGCGCAAAGAGCGCATTCTCGAAGGCGCCCGCACCCTCTGCTTCGCCCGCAACCTCGAGCTGGTCGAGGACGACGGCCTGCTGGAAGAGGTCGCCGGCCTGGCCGAATGGCCGACCCCGATCCTCGGCGACATGGACCCGGCCTTCCTCGACCTGCCGCCGGAGGTCATCCGCACCTCCATGCGCACCCACCAGAAATACTTCGCCGTCCGCGACCCCGCGACCGGCAAACTGGCCCCCCATTTCCTGGTCGTCGCCAACATCGCCGCCGAAGACGGCGGCAAGGTCATCGCGGCGGGCAACGCCAAGGTGCTGTCGGCCCGGCTGAGCGACGCCCGCTTCTTCTGGGACGAGGACCGGAAGAGCGGGTTCGACGCCTGGCTGGAGAAGCTGTCGGGCGTCACCTTCCACGCCAAGCTCGGCACGATGGCCGAGCGGGTGGAGCGCATCGCCGCCCTGGCCCGCGAGATCGCCCCGCTGGTCGGCGCCGATCCGGACGTGGCCGAAAAGGCGGCCCGCCTGGCCAAGGCCGACCTCGCCAGCCAAATGGTCGGCGAGTTCCCCGAACTGCAGGGGGTGATGGGCCGCTACTACGCCAATGCCGCTGGCCTCGACCCAATGCTGGCCGACGCCATCCGCGACCACTACCGGCCGCAGGGTCCGGGCGATGTCGTGCCAGCCGCGCCGGTGAGCATTGGCGTGGCGTTGGCCGACAAGCTGGACACGCTCGTCGGTTTCTTCTCCATCGACGAGAAGCCGACGGGCTCCAAGGACCCCTACGCCCTCCGCCGCGCCGCGCTCGGGGTGATCCGCATCATCCTGGAGTCCGGCAAGCGCTTGGCGCTCAACTCGGTCAGCGGCGTGCAGGCGAACGACCTGATGCCCTTCTTCGCCGACCGCCTGAAGGTCACCTTGCGCGACCAGGGCAAGCGCTTCGACCTCGTCGACGCCGTCTTCGCCCTCAACGACGACGACCTCGTCCGCATCGTCGCCCGGGTCGAGGCCCTCGACGGCTTCCTGAAGACCGACGACGGCGCCAACCTGCTGGCCGGCTACCGCCGCGCCGCCAACATCCTCAAGGCCGAGGAAAAGAAGGGTCCGCTGCCCTCCGGCGCGCCCGATCAGGTGGCCGAACCTGCCGAGGAAGGTGCCCTGTTCGCTGCCCTCAAGGCCCTCGGCCCCAAGCTCGACACCGCCCTCGAATCCGAAGATTTCACCGCCGCCATGACGGCCCTCGCCGCCCTGCGCGCCCCGGTGGACGCCTTCTTCACGGCCGTGCTGGTCAACTCGGATGACGCCGGCGAACGCAGCAACCGCCTGCGCCTGGTCCAACAGGTCCAGTCGGCCATGGGCAAGGTCGCCGACTTCTCGCTGGTGACGGGATAGGAGGGCCGGAAGGTTTCGCCTCTGGGCGCCCTTCTCCCCTCGCGGGAGAAGGTGTCGGCGAAGCCGACGGTTGAGGGGGTTCACCGGCCTCCGACACAGCCTGCCGTCACCACCTCTGCGCAGCCGAACTACCTATCGACCCCTCATCCGGCGCTTCGCGCCACCTTCTCCCGCAAGGGGAGAAGGGACCTCTCACGTCGGCTGGCCTGGACTTGGACATCCTTTTGCGAATTGGGGCTCTGTCAGCTTGGCGAGAGGTTGACCCTTCCCACGCGCTATAATGAACCCCGCCGCTTCGATAGCGCCGTCGCGATCCCCGCAACTGACCGCCGGGCGACCATGGGGCCACCAAATGTCCACTCAAGGGCCGCCTGAGGCACACCAAAATCCCACCGCCGGATCACCCAAAGGCCAATAAAAACAACATCCTCTCCAAATCCTCCACGAAAACTCTCCGAAACCCGACAAATCCGCGAACCCCAACCGCAATCCCGCGTATTCCCTGATCGTGCTGGCCCCTGTATCTGACCCCATCCGAACAGGCGCCTTCGGAATCGCGACGCTTATTGAGGACGGCTTGATGACGAACCGCTGGGTCTACAGCTTCGGAGGCGGCGGCGCCGAGGGCGACGCTTCGATGAAGAACCTGCTGGGCGGCAAGGGCGCCAACCTGGCCGAGATGTCGTCGCTGGGCCTACCCGTGCCCCCCGGCTTCACCATCACCACCGAGGCCTGCAACAGCTACTACGCGGAAGACCGCCAATACCCCGCCGACCTCGCCGCCCAGGTCGCGGGCGGCATCGGCCATATCGAGACCATCACCCAGAAGACCTTCGGCGACGCCGCCAACCCGCTGCTGGTCTCGGTCCGCTCCGGGGCCCGCGCCTCGATGCCGGGGATGATGGACACCGTCCTCAACCTTGGCCTCAACGACACCACCGTCGAGGGCCTGGCCAAGCTGTCCGGTGACCGCCGCTTCGCCTTCGACAGCTACCGCCGCTTCATCCAGATGTACTCGAACGTGGTGCTCGGCCTCGACCACCATTCGTTCGAGGAGATCCTCGACGACCACAAGGACCGCCTCGGCATCGACGTCGACACCGCCCTGACGGCGAAAGACTGGGAAACCATCGTCGCCGAATACAAGCAGGCCGTGGAGCGCGAACTCGGTGCGCCCTTCCCGCAGGACCCGCAGGAACAGCTGTGGGGCGCGGTTGGCGCCGTCTTCCAGAGCTGGATGAACGACCGGGCCAAGTTCTACCGCCGCATGCACGACATCCCCGAAAGCTGGGGCACGGCGGTCAACATCCAGTCGATGGTGTTCGGCAACCTCGGCGAGACCAGCGCCACCGGCGTCGCCTTCACCCGCAATCCGTCGACGGGGGAGGCCAAACTTTATGGCGAATTCCTGATCAACGCCCAGGGCGAGGACGTCGTCGCCGGCATCCGCACGCCGCAGTCGCTGACCAAGGCCGCCCGCGAGGAGATGGGCGACCGCAACCCGTCGATGGAAGAGGCGCTGCCCACCGTCTTCGCCGAGTTCCGCGACGTCGCCGCCAGGCTGGAACGCCACTACCGCGACATGCAGGACGTCGAGTTCACCGTCGAGCAGGGCCGACTGTGGATGCTCCAGACCCGCAACGGCAAGCGCACCGCCAAGGCCGCCCTCAAGGTTGCCGTCGATATGGCCGGCGAAGGCCTGATCACCGAGGCCGAAGCGGTCTCGCGCATCGACCCGTCGGCCCTCGACCAGCTGCTGCACCCGACCATCTCGCCCGACGCCGTGCGCACCGTTATCGCCAAAGGTCTGCCCGCCAGCCCCGGGGCTGCCGTCGGGGCTATCGTCTTCTCGTCGGAAGACGCCGAAAAGCGTGGCGCGGCCGGCGAGGCGGTCATCCTGGTCCGCCACGAAACCAGCCCTGAAGACATCAAGGGCATGCACGCCGCCCGGGGCATCGTCACCGCCCGCGGCGGCATGACCAGCCACGCCGCCGTCGTCGCGCGCGGCTGGGGCATCCCCTGCGTCAGCGGGGCCGGCGAGATCGGGATCGACCTGAAAGGCCGCAGCTTCTCGGTGCGCGGCAAGGTCTTCAACGAAGGCGAGGTCGTCACCATCGACGGCTCGACCGGCGAGGTCCTGGCCGGCTCGGTGAAGATGATCGAGCCGGAGCTGACCGGCGATTTCGCCGCCCTGATGGTCTGGGCCGACCAGATGCGCCGGCTCAAGGTCCGCGCCAACGCCGAGACCCCGCTCGACGCCAGGACCGCCCGTCAGTTCGGGGCCGAGGGCATTGGCCTCTGCCGCACAGAGCACATGTTCTTCGACGAACACCGCATCGCCGCCGTCCGCGAGATGATCCTCGCCGACGACGAGGCCGGCCGCCGCGCCGCCCTGGCCAAGATCGCTCCCTTCCAAAAGGCCGACTTCGTCGAGCTGTTCACCATCATGGAAGGCCTGCCGGTCACGATCCGCCTGCTCGACCCGCCGCTGCACGAGTTCCTGCCCCATTCGGAGGAGGACCTCACCGCCGTCGCAGAGGCGACCGGCCTGGACGCCGCCAAGCTGATGCGTAGGGCCCGCGAGCTGCATGAGAGCAACCCAATGCTCGGCCACCGCGGCTGCCGCCTCGGGATCAGCTTCCCCGAGATCTACGAGATGCAGGTCCGCGCCATCATCGAGGCCGCCTGCGAGATCGCCAAGTCGGGCAAGCCCGCACCGGTGCCGGAGATCATGCACCCTCTGGTCGGCAAGGGCACGGAGATGAAGTTCCTCCGCGACCTCACCGACCGCACCGCCAGGGCCGTCATCGCCGAACAGGGCGTCAGCCTCGAATATCTGGTCGGCACCATGATCGAACTGCCCCGCGCCGCCATCCGGGCCGGGGACCTGGCCGAGAACGCCGAGTTCTTCAGCTTCGGCACCAACGACCTGACCCAGACCACCTTCGGCATCAGCCGCGACGACGCCGGAAAATTCCTCAACGACTACATCGAAAAGGGCATTTTCGAAAAAGACCCCTTCGTATCTTTGGACCAGGAAGGCGTCGGCGACCTCATCCGCATCGCCGCCGAACGGGGCAGGGCGGTGCGCCCCGACGTCAAGCTCGGCATCTGCGGCGAACACGGCGGCGACCCCGCCTCCATCGCCTTCTGCGAACAGGTCGGTCTCGACTACGTCAGCTGCTCGCCTTTCCGCGTGCCCATCGCGCGGCTCGCGGCTGCACAAGCGGCGCTTGCGAAGCGTTAGGGACTGGTTCGCCGCGAACGGCGTTTTACGTTGAGCTTCCTACGGTCGGGGCGGCGTAACTGTCCCCGATCGGCGCTGATCGGGGACAGGTAGCGCGCTCAAGGCGATTGTGCGCACGCGTCGGGCGTCCAGCACGCGCAACCGGTCCCCATCCTGTCGGCGAATTCACCTGACAGGCCCACCGCCGCATGGCCTCATCCGCGGAGTCGGGGAGACACCAATGGCCACGTTCGATCCAGCCGCCGAGACGGCGCGCTACCTTGCCACCCTGCCGCCGGAGGCTCACGCCAAGGCCACGGCCTACACGCAAGGCGGCCACTGGTTGATCCTGTGGGGGGCATTGATCGCCCTGGCGGTGGCCTTCATCCTGCTGCGCACCGGCGTCCTGGCCAGACTGCGCACCCGGCTTGAAGCGCGCAAACGTCGCCCATGGCTGACCGCCTTCGTGGTTGTGCTGGTCGCCCAGGCGATCACCGCCGCCCTGACCCTCCCCTGGGACCTCTACACCAGCTGGTGGCGGGAAAAATCCTACGGCCTGACAAGCCAGCCGATCACCGGCTGGCTGACCGAATGGGCAATCTCGGCCGGCATGGGCCTGATGGTCGGCTCGGTGCTGCTCATGCTGTTCTACGCCCTGCTGCGAAAGGCGCCGCGCACCTGGTGGATCTGGGGCGCCGGACTTTCGGCGACCGTCGGCGCCCTGATTGTCCTGGCCTCGCCGATCCTCATCGAGCCGATCTTCAACAACTACACCGCCGCCCCGCCCGGACCGGTGCGCGACACTGTCGTGGAGATGGCCACCGCCAACGGCATCTCGCCAGACCGCATCTTCGTCTACGACGGCTCCAAGCAGTCCAACCGCTACACCGCCAACGTCTCGGGCCTGTTCGGTTCGGCACGGGTGGCGATGAGCGACACCATGTTCAAGGCCGGCGCCGACATCGCCGAGGTGCGCGGCGTGGTCGGACACGAGATGGGCCACTACGCCCGCCAGCACATCCTCTGGCAGCTGGGGGCGATGATCCCGCTTCTGGTGCTGGCCTTCTGGCTGGCCGACCGGCTGTTCCCGCTGGCCTGCCGGCTGCTGGGAGCCGGCGACGTGCGCGGCATCTCCGACCCGGCCGGCTATCCTGTGTTCAGCGCCATCCTGGTAGTGCTGGGCCTGCTGGGCACGCCGATCATGAACACAATGATCCGCACCGGCGAGGTCGACGCCGACAACTACAGCCTCAGAGTCGTCCACGAACCGGACGGTCTGGCCAAGGCGTTGGTCAAGACCATCGAGTACCGCGCCGCGACGCCGGGCAGGCTGGAGGAGATCATCTTCTACAGTCACCCGTCGGTCAGCTGGCGGGTGCGCAATGCCATGAACTGGAAGGCGGCCCACCAGCCGCCGCCCAAGCCCTGACCCTCAGCTCTGACGGAGCGGCACGATCATGTGGTTGTCGAAGTTGAACACCGCCTGCGGTACGAATGGCACGGCGACGGTATAGCTGTAGGTCCAGCTGATCCGCGCCACCGGCGTGCCGCCGTCCAGCGTCTGATTTGTCAGCTGCAGGTTCAGATCTTCGATCCGCGCCACCTTCAACCGGCCGGAGACCGCCGTCCTCAGTTGCGTCTGAGTGGTGTGCGGATCGACCAGCAGCAGCCGACTGCAACGTTCGATCGCATGCCGCACGTCGCTGCCGACATACAGCGCCCAGCCATAGTTGAAGATGCCGAAGATCAGTGCGCAGAACACCGGCAGCACCAGGGCCAGCTCGACGGCCGCCGCGCCGGATTCCGGGCCTCGCCGCGGCCCCGGCCCGAAACGGCCGATCATCGCGTTCGCACCAGTTCGCTTGTCGCCAGGCTCTGTTGGCCGGTCGGGCCGGTCATGGTGTGGCTGGCGCTGATCCTGGTGAAGTACTGGGGATAGTTGGTGTCGGCGCAAACCGTGGTGCAGGCGTGGACGACCGCGGCGCAGGTGCAGAACTCCTCGACCACCACGTTGGCGCCCTGGGAGCGATTGGGCCAGGCTTCGAGCACCACGGTCCGGACGGCCGCGGGATTGGCGCCGCTGGTCATCAGGGCCTGGGCCCCGGCGTTGACCGCCTTGCGCATGGCGTGGCGGTTGTAGACCTCCCCGCCGACCTGGCTGAGGCCGAGCACCACGGCGATCAGGGCGGGCGCGATCAGGCCGAATTCGACGGCGGCTCCGCCGGACCGGTTTTGGGCGAG
The DNA here is from genome assembly GCA_046595895.1 of Caulobacter sp. Taxonomy (GTDB): domain Bacteria; phylum Pseudomonadota; class Alphaproteobacteria; order Caulobacterales; family Caulobacteraceae; genus Caulobacter. The sequence goes on from JBKJSF010000062.1 coordinate 36,940, forward strand.
GCAAAGGAGAAAGCGGGTCATGGGCCTACCCCACCAGGCTGATCAGGCCGCCGGCCACGATGGGCCGTAGGCCCAGCGCGCTGCAGTCGACGTTGACGGTTGTGCTGCCGGACCAGCTGATAGTCCTGGCCACCACCTGGGTGCAGCCGTTCTGGCCCGAAAAGTTGCCCAGGTAATTGACGTCCTGCTTGGGAAAATAAAGGGCGCCGGTCATCACCGAGTCAGCGGTGCCGTTGAAGGTGTTGCCGACGTTGCTGTTCGAGCGCGAGCCCATGAACAGCACGCCCCTGTAGTCGCCGCTGGTCGGGGCCGAGAGGCTGAGGGTGGCGTTGCCGTTAATATCGACCGTCGCGTCGTTGGCCAGGACGATGGTCACGCCGGCGCCGGAGATGTTGGCGTTGGCGTTGATGCGCAGCGTGCCGCCACTGATGACATAGACCCCAGGCGCAAGGTTGACGTTGTTCTTCAGTGTCAGGCCATCGCAGTAGCGTCCGGGATCGAGGTTGCGCCCCGAGCCGTTCTTGCAGACCCCGGTGTCGGACGGCTCCGGCACCGAGCGGAACGGATCGGCGGCCGGCGGGGCCTCGGTCACCACGGCACCGCAGGACAGGTTGAAGTTGGAGGTTACGTCGGCCCCGCCGACCGACACGGCGCAGGGCGCGTTGACCACCGAGGAGCCCTGTGAATGCACCGCGTCGCTGGCCAGGGAGTTGGCCATGACCACGCAGCCGGTGAAGTTGGCGTTGGTATTGCCGGCGAAGTTGATGGCCTGCGAGGCGGACCGGTCCAGCGCCAGGATGCAGGTGTCGGAGGCGACGGCGTAGGCGGCGGTCGACTTGGCCTGCACCACCATAGGGGTGTTGGTGAACATGGCCGAGAAGAGCCGCTGTTCGGTCCGATCAAGCTGCACGGAGACCGCGTTCTCGTTAGCGCTGCCGTTGACCGTCGCCGGGCTGGTCATCTGGATCTGGTCGACGTTGACGGTAAACCCGTTCGACGCGGCGGCGGCCTGGGCGGCGGCCAGCATCTGGGCCTGGGTCGATCCCGATCGCAGCTCGGCGGCGGCGGCATAGGCGGCGGCGTCGGCCGCCTGCTGCATTCGGGTGGTGTCGTAGAACCAATAGCCGGCCTCGACGCCGAATCCGGCTCCGGCCGTGACCATGGACACTGTCAGCGCCGCCATCACACCGATGTTGCCGCGCGCGTCTTTGACAAACCTGCGCATAGGAACCCCCGGGCTGTGTTGAGAACAGCGCAGAATGGTCGCCACAGGGTTTAGGGCGCGTTCGTCAAAAGGGTAAAACCGGCGTTTCCCATGAATTGCGACTTTAACGTGCCGGTGGCGGGGACTGCGCCTTAGTCCGTGCTCGGCGGATAGGGGCGTTTTCGCCCCGCGGGGTCTTCGACCACGCCGGCTTCCAGATATTGCGGCCCGATCGGAACCTTGCCGTGGCCGTCGGGGATATCGAGGATGTAGGTCGGCTGGCATAGGCCGCTGTAGGCTCCACGCAGGGCCCGCATGACCGCCTGGCCTTCCTCGATGGTCGTGCGCAGATGGCCGGTGCCGGGGGCGAGATCGGTGTGGTGCAGGTAGTAGGGCTTGATCCGCGTCTCGACGAAGGCCCGCATCAGGGTGCCCAGTGTCTCGGGATCGTCGTTGACGCCCCTCAGCAGCACCGTCTGGCTGACCATGGCGATGCCGCCATCGATCAGCCGGGCGCAGGCGGCCCGCGCCGCCGGGGTCATCTCGCGGGGATGGTTGGCGTGCAGGGCGATCCATGTCGTCTTGCCGGCCACGCGCAGGGCGGCGACCAGCTCGTCGGTGACCGCCTCGGGGGTGACCACGGGAATACGGGTATGGAAGCGGACGATCTTCACATGCGGGATGGCGCCCAGTCGGTCCATGGTCTCGCGCAGCCGGCGCGGCGACAGCACCAGCGGATCGCCGCCGGTGACGATCACCTCCCAGATGTCCGGGCGCTGGGCGATGTATGCCGTCGCCTCGTCCAGCTGATCCGGCGTCATGTTGCCATGCCCCTCCGGCCCGACCATCTCGCGCCGGAAGCAGAACCGGCAGTAGACGGCGCAGGTGTGGGTCTGCTTGAGCAGCACCCGGTCGGGATAGCGGTGCACCACGCCGTGGACGGGAGAGTGGGCCTCGTCCCCGATCGGATCGGCCCGCTCCAGCGGATCCTGGTTCATCTCCTTCTCGCGGGGCAGGAACTGGGCGGCGATGGGGTCGGCGGCGTCGCTGACGTCGATCAGGTCCGCCATGCCGGGCGTGATGGCCACCGCATAGCGCGCCGCCACCGCCTCGAGCGCAGGAAGGCGCTCGGGCGCGATCAGGCCGGCGTCGGCGAGGTCATCGAGGGTGCGGAGGGTCTTCACGGGCGGGATATGGGCCACCCGAGCTCAACCCGCAACTCGGTGGGCCGCCTCATGGAACCGGCGTCCACTGCACCTGCTCGATGCGGGAGGCCCCCGTAGCCAGCATGACCAATCGGTCGAAGCCCAGCGCCGAGCCGCAAGCTTCGGGCATCACCGCGAGCGCCGCCAGCAGATCCTCGTCGATGGGGTAGCGTTCTCCATGGACGCGGGCCTTCTCGTCCATCTCGGCCTCGAACCGTCGGCGCTGTTCGGCCGGATCGGTCAGTTCCCCGAAGGCGTTGGCCAACTCGACGCCGCAGGCATAGAGCTCGAACCGTTCGGCGACGCGCGGGTCGCCCCCCTTGGGACGTGCCAGGGCCGCCTCGCTGATTGGGTATTCACAGAGGATGGTGGCCCGACCGACGCCAAGCCTGGGCTCGATCTTCTCGACAAGCAGGCGGCTGAAGATATCGGCCCAGGTATCGTCGTCGGCGACGCGGATGCCCGCCTGAGCCGCCAGCCCGTCGCGGTCGGTCGATCCGTCGGCGGAGACCGTCGCCAGCAGATCGACCCCGGCGAACCGCTCCAGCGCCTCGGCGACCGTCACTCGCTCCGGCGCTGCGAAAGGATCGACCTCGAGTCCCCGGAACCTGAACCGCGCCGTCTCCGCCGTCTCCGCCGCCAGCGCCAGCAGGCCGGCGCAGTCGTCCATCAGCTGCTCATACTGCTCGTTCGTGCGGTACCATTCCAGCATCGTGAACTCCGGACTGTGCAGCGGGCTCCGCTCTCGGTTGCGCCACACGCGGGCCAGATCGAAAATCTTCGTTTCCCCCGCCGCCAGCAGCTTCTTGGCCGCGAACTCTGGCGAGGTGTGCAGGTACAGTGTCGCCCGCTCACCGCCTGTGGTGATGGCCTCGGTGGCGAACCCATGAAGGTGAGCCTCGTTACCCGGCGAGACGCTCAGCGCCGCCGCCTCGACCTCGGTGAAGTCTCGCGCCGCGAACCATCCGCGGACGGCGGCCGTGATCCTGTTGCGCGCGATCAGGAACGGCCGGCGGTCGGCGTGGCGGTCCTTGTCCCACCAGGGGGAGGGGAGGGTCATCGGCGGTTCCTGCCCGAGGCTGGCGGATTGGGTCCGGACGCTATAGAGAGCGCCCAACCGGTTTCAATGGAATCGAGCCCCCCATCTTAGAGATGGCGCGCCGTTCCCGCTCACGAGGATACCATGCCCAAGGTTGCCGCCAGCTCGCTGCGCAAAGGTTCGGTCGTCGATGTCGACGGCAAGCTCTACGTCGTTCTCAGCATCGAGAACATCCACCCCGGCAAGGGCACCCCGGTGACCCAGCTGGACATGCGCCGCATCACCGACGGCGTGAAGGTCTCCGAGCGCTACCGCACCACCGAACAGGTCGAGCGCGCCTTCGTCGACGAGCGCGAGCACACCTTCCTTTACCAGGACGGCGAGGGCTTCCACTTCATGAACCCCGAGACCTTCGACCAGTATGTGCTGACGCCCGAAATGGTCGGCGACAAGGGCCAGTGGCTGAGCGATGGCATGACCGTCTTCCTGTCGATCCACGAAAACAACCCGCTGGCCATCGAACTGCCGGCCCGCGTCACCTTTGAGATCGTCGAGACCGAGCCGGCGATGAAGGGCCAGACGGCCTCTTCGTCCTACAAGCCGGCTATCCTGAGCAACGGCGCCCGGGTGATGGTGCCGCCTTACATCGCCGTTGGCACCCGCATCGTCATCCTCACCGAAGACAGCAGCTATTACGAGCGCGCCAAGGACTAAGCTAATTCGGCGACTTGACGCACACCTGTAAAACGCCCAACCTCGGACGCAAGCGTAGGGGGACGTCATGGCGTTGCGTAAGGGATGGCTTGGGCTGGCGGGTCTGGTCCTGGCGTTCGGCATCGGCGGCGCGGCCCCGGCGGCGGGCCCGGCCAAGGCCTACAACCCCCAGCTGACGGCCGAGAACTACCGCGACCGACAGCTCGGCAACCAGTCCGATGACCTGCGCATCGGCGATATGGACATCGCCGTCGACCTCAACGGCGCGATGGCTCAGACCACCGTTACCGTCCATTTCGACAACCCCACCGACCGCGAACTGGAAGGTAACTTCACCCTCGACCTGCCGGCCGGATCGCTGATCACCGGCTATGCGCTCGATGTCGACGACGCCCTGCGCCCCGGGGTGCTGATCGGAACGGCCAAGGCCGAGGCGGTCTATGAGGACAAGGTCCGGGCCGGCATTGACCCCGGCATCGCCCAGGTCACCCGCACCAACGCGTTCCGCACCCGGGTCTTCCCGATCCTGCCGGGCCGTGGCCGCACCATCCGCCTGAACTTCGTGACCGCCCTCTCGCCCGATACCCCCTGGCGCCTGCCGCTGGTCACAGCTGAGGCGGCCGGCAAGGTCAGGGTCAGCGTCACCGGCCAGGGGCTGGCGGGCGCGCCGCAGGTGATCGGGCCAGAGGGCTCGCTGCTGGCCTGGAGCGACAAGGGCGCCGCCGGCGCCTGGAGCAACCGCGCTTACGACGGCGCCCTGACCATCTCAGGGCTCCGGCCCGCCAACGCCATCACCTTGAGCCGCCATCACGGCGGTGATGCGGTGTTCTACATCGTCGACAGCCTGCCGCCGGCCCGGGGCATCGACAGACCCCGCACGGTGCGAGTGCTGTGGGACCGCTCGCTGTCGCGCAAGGACGACGACCTAACCCGCGAGCGCGACCTGCTGCACCGCTACCTGGCTGCTGTCCGCCCCGAAATTATCGACCTTGTCACCTTCGCCAGCGACGCCCCGCGCCGCCAGAGCTTCAATGACGCAAACGCCCTCGACGCCGCCCTGGCCGGGATGACCTATCGCGGAGCCACGGCCCTGACCGGAGTCCTCGACCGGGCCGAGGCGGACGTCTGCCTGATGTTCACCGACGGGAATATCACCCTCGACGCCTGGTCGATCGAGCGCCAGCGTTGCGTGCTGGTCGCCATCTCCACCGCGCCGGACGCCAACGGCGCCCGTCTCGCCGGCATCGCCCGGCGCTCGGGCGGCAGCTTCATCAACCTGGCCAAGACCGACCCCGGCGCGGCGGTGCGGCGCATCACTGCCTCGGGGCGCCGCATCGTCGAGATCACCGCCGCCGACGGCCGCGACCTGGACGCCATCGTCCTGGAGGAGACAGCCGACCACTTCCGCATCATCGGCCGCGCCGACCTGACCGGCGACGTGCTGGTCCGCATCGCCGGGGCGGGCGAGGTTCGCCGCTACAGTCCCTCGCGCGGCGCGCCGCGCCGGCACGACGCTGCCGGCGCCTTCTGGGGCGTGCGCCAGATCGCTGACGCCGAGGTCTCAGACCGCTCCGACACCGACCGCCTGGTCGCCCTGGCCCGGCACTGGTCGGTGGCCACCCCAGTCGCCTCCTTCATTGTGCTGGAAACCATGGCCGACTACGCCGAGGCCGACATCGAGCCGCCGGCCGGGGTCGGTAAGACGGCGCTGGCCGAGTACCGGGCCCTGGCCGACGAGCGCCGCAAGGGCGAGCGCGAGGCCAAGGCCAACCGCCTCGACGACCTGATCACCGCCTGGGACGACCAGAAGGAATGGTGGAACACCCGCTTCCCGCCGGTGCGCCCCGACCGGGGCGGCAAGGGCCGCGAGGACGGCAGGCCAACCTCGGCCGGGGCGCCGCAGCTACCCCCGCCTCCAATGCCGCCGCCGCCGCCGCCCGCCGCGGATGCGGCCGCCAACTTTGAGGACCGCGGAGGCAGTGTGAACGAGGTCATCGTCACGGCTCAGAAGCGCGAGGAAAGCATCCAGGACGTGCCGATCGCCGTGAGCGCCTTGGGCAGCGACCGGACAAGGCCCATCGAGGTCGAGATGGAGGAATGGAACCCCGACCGCCCCTACCTCAAGGCCCTCGACGCCGCCGCGCCCGGCCGCTTCGAGGCCGTGCTGGCGGCCATGGAGACCGAGCACGCCAATAGCCCGGCCTTCTACCTCGACGTCGCCGAATGGCTGTTCCGCAAGAAGCGCACCGACCAGGCTGTGCAGATGGCGCTCAGCGCGCTGGACATGCCGCAGGCCAACGACGCCACCCTGATGGTCGTCGGCGACCGGATGATGCGCTACGGCGAGGTCGAGCGGGCCCTGTGGCTGCTCGACCGGCTGGTCTATCTGACGCCGGACAAGCCCCAGCCGCTGCGCGGTCTGGCCCTGGCCCTGATCCTTCAGGCTGAACGGCCCGACACCGCGCCCGCCCTGCGCGCAGCAAGCTACCGCCGCGCGGCCGAGCTGCTCAACACCGTCATCGTTACCCCCTGGGATGGCGACTACGACGGCATCGAGCTTGTGTCCTTGATGGAGATCAACCGCATCCTGCCGCGCCTGCCGGCCGGGAACAGGCCGCTCGATGCGCGGCTGATCGCCCTGCTCGACGTCGATCTGCGGGTGGTGCTGGAGTGGAACACCGACGACAGCGACATGGACCTGTGGGTGCTGGAACCGTCCGGCGATACGGCCATCTACAGCAACCCCAAGACCCGCATCGGCGGCAGGCTGTCGAACGACATGACCCGCGGCTATGGCCCAGAGGAGTATCTGCTGCGTCGGGCGCCGCGCGGCGAGTACCAGATCAAGGCCAACGTCTATGCGCCGGACGCCCTCGACCCGAACGGGGCGTCCACCGTCCGGGCCCGGCTGTACCGCAACTGGGGCCGGCCGAACGAGAGCTACGAGGTGCTGGAAATCGACCTTACCCCGGACACCGAAGATACCCGGCTGATCGGCAAGTTCAGGGTCGGCCGGGCTGGGGAGCGCTAAATCGGAGCACGCCGCTCCGCCCAGGGCCGCGCCTGCTCCAGCTGGCCGGCCAGGCGGAACAGGGTCGCCTCGTCCTGTGGCAGGCCGACGAACTGGATGCCGATCGGCAGGCCTCCGGCGCTCCAGGCCAGGGGCACGCTCATCGCCGGCTGGCCGGTGATGTTGAACAGCTGGGTGTTGGGCATGAAGGCGAACAGGCGTTCGGCATAGCCGCCCAGATCCAGCGGATCGCCGCGCAACTGGCCACGCCGGATCGGTGGCTGGCCGAGGGTCGAGCACAGCAGGACATCAAAGCCTTCCATCGCCGGGGCCACGCCGCGGCCGGCGGCATGGGCGGTCTGCATGGCATTCGCATACTCCGCCCCGCTGACCTTGGCGCCGCGCCGGTGCATGGCCTGCGTCACCGCGTCGACCTCGCCTGACTCCAGGGGGCGACCGCGCCGGGCCAGTTCGGCCTCGATGGTGGCGGTGATGGAGGCGGCGATGATGGCCCCGGTGGCGGCCCGCAACAACTCGAAATCGAGGTCCAGCCGGATCTCCTCGACGCTGTGGCCGAGGCCCTCGCACAGCCGTGCCACATCGGCGACGGCGGCGGCGCATTCGGGGTCGATGGTCTCGCCGGCCAGGCCGCCGGGGATCAGGCCGATGCGCAGTTTCCCCGGATCGCGGGAGACTTCCTCCAGGTATGGCCGCTCCGGCGGCGGCGCCCAGTAGGGATCGCCCGCCACCGGCCCGCAGCTGGCGTCGAGCAGGGCTGCGCTGTCGCGCACCGAGCGGGTGACGGCATGCTGGATGGAGAACCCGCCCCAACCCTCACCGCCGGGCGCAAAGCTGGTTCGGCCTCGCGAGGGCTTCAGCCCAAACAGGCCGCAACAGGCGGCCGGCATTCGGATCGATCCGCCGCCGTCGCTGGCGTGGGCCGCCGGCACGATGCCCGCCGCCACCGCCGCCGCCGCGCCGCCGGACGAGCCGCCCGGGGTATGGTCAAGGTTCCAGGGGTTGAGGGTCGCCCCAAACATCTCCGGCTCGGTCACCGGCTCCAGCCCGAACTCCGGGGTGTTGGTCTTGCCGAAGATGACCAGCCCGGCCTGGCGATAGGCGGCGACCAGGGCGCTGTCCGCGGCGGTCACGGCGTCCTTGAACAACCGCGAGCCGCTGGTCGTCGGGGCGCTGGCGACGTTGGCGCTGATGTCCTTGATCAGCCAGGGCACGCCGGCCAACGGCCCGGAGACGGACCCCGCCCGCTTGCGGGCCTCCTCGGCCAGGCTGAGGATCACGGCGTTGATGGTTGGATTGACCGCCGCCATGCGGGCCAGCGCCGCTTCCAGCACCTCGCCGGCCGTGACTTCCCGCGCGGCGACCAGCGCCGCCAGGCCCAGCGCATCCTGGGCCTGATACTCGTCCTGGTTCATGGTCCCGTCCCCTGTGGTTGAGGGCAGGCTAGCCCGCGGTTTAGCGCGGGGCCATCCGGATTGCTCCGTCGAGGCGCACATCCTCGCCGTTCATGTAGCCGTTGGTGATCATCATGTGAGCGAGCGCCGCATACTCGTCCGGTCGGCCGAGCCGCTTGGGGAAGGGCACCGAGGCCGACAGGGCGGCCTTCACATGCTCCGGCGCGCGGCCCAGCAGCGGGGTGTCGAAGATGCCCGGCAGGATGGTGTTGCAGCGGATGCCTTCGCTGGAGAGATCGCGGGCCACCGTCAGGGTCAGGCCGACGATGCCGGCCTTGGAGGCGGTGTAGGCCACCTGGCCGATCTGACCGTCCTCGGCCGCCACCGCGGCGGTGTTGACGATGGCGCCCCGGTCTCCGTCTTCCAGCGGATCGAGGGTCAGCATGCCGGCGGCGCTGCGGGTGATGCAGCGGAAGGTGGCGATCAGGTTGATCTGCAGGATGCGCTCGAAGTTCTCGAGCGGGTATTCCTTGATCTCCCGGGTTTCCTTGTCGCGCGACACTGTCTTGGCCCCGCCGCCGACCCCGGCGCAGTTGACCAGGATGCGTTCCTGCCCGTGGGCGGCGCGGGCCTTGGCGAACGCGTCGGTGACTTGGCTGTCGTCGGCGACGTTGACCTCACAGAAGGTCCCGCCGATCTCCTTGGCCAGCGCTTCGCCAAGCTCGGCGTTGAGGTCGAAAATGGCGACCCGGACGCCTTCGGCGGCCAACCGGCGGGCGGTCGCCGCGCCGAGGCCCGAGGCTCCGCCGGTGACGACGGCGGCGATGGAGGAATCGAGTTTCATGGCGCTATCTCCGAACTGCTGGAGATGCTGTTGGCACAGGCCCGGCGCTTCGTCGACCGTGACCCAACGGCGCCCTGGCCCATGGCGACGGCTCGGAGCGTGGCCGCGCCGGCGCCGCGGATCGTCCCCTCCAGGCAGGACGACGCGGCCCCAAATCCCCGCGCAGCCCGCCTGAACGATCCGTTTCTCGGCGCCGCGGCAGTGCGCGGCCACACCCGTCACGGCGTTTTCGCCGTTGCCGTGGTGGCGAGAAGCTACCACCAGGTACGGTCAGGCCAATCCCCATTTGCGGTATGCTGATTGGCGCCAATCGACGACCTTGCGCGTTTTGGAGCGATGTCCGCACACAAAGACCTGATCGCCACCTTCCAGGAGCAGCTCAACCTAGCCACCGAGGCCGGAGACACCGACCGCGCCGCCGCGCTTCGCGAGCGCCTTGAAGCCTTGCAACAGGGCGCGCCGTCCTATTTGAGGCCGCAACAGCCGGGCGCCATGGGTCTGGGCACAAGCGATGAAATCCCGCGCCGCACGGCCAGCTGGAAGCCGCCCAATCGGCCCGATCCGATGACCGCCAACACCGCCCGCCGACGCGGCTGAATCCTTCCCGCCGCTCAGGCGTTGAGAGGGCAGGAGACACCGCCGTGCCGCAAGACCGAGCTTTCAGAATCCACACCGTCGATGACAGCCGTGACAGCGGCCACACCGTCCACGGCGAAACCTTCGTGGACGCCGCCTTCGCCTTCGTCGATCGCTGGCATCCGCCGGTCGATGCGTCCGGCGATGTCGTGCTGATGGTCACCGACTGCGAGGACGGCCGCCGCCAATGTCTGCGGCTGGACGTCTCGGAGGGCACGGCGGCGCCCTGCGACTAGGTCCAGTTGTCGGGATTGACGCCTCCCCAGCGGCCCATGGTTTAGTGAGGACAAGACGGCTGAACAGCCTTACCTGCGACCATGTCAGTCTCGCCAGCCAAGGAGGCAGCATGCCAACCTTCGTCCTCTGCCAAGGGGGAGCCCAATGTCCGGTCAGCGTCTGATTGTCGTGGAGGATGAAGCGCCGCTGCGAGACCTCTATGCGCGGGCTCTGGAACAGGCCGGTTATTCGGTGCGCACCGCCGGCGGGGCCCAGGCCTGCCGCCACCTGCTGCGCGAGGCGCCGGCCGACTGCCTGCTGCTCGACATCGGCCTGCCGGACCTCGACGGCCTGTCGTTGGCCGCCGAGTTCACCGATACCCCGGGCCTTGGCCTGATCATCGTCTCCCGTCGCGATGCGCCGGAAGACCGCATCACGGCCCTCGAGCTGGGCTGCGACGACTACATCACCAAGCCAGTGCATCTGGGAGAACTCTGCGCCCGGGTGATGGCCGTTCTGCGCCGGCGAAGCCCGCGGCGGAAATTGGCCGTCGGGCCGTTTCGCATGGACACCGAAGGCCATGCCCTCAGCGCCGCAGGCGTCGACATCCCCCTGACCCGCGGCGAGTTCGCCATTCTCGCCCTGCTGATCGCCGCTGGCGGCAAGGTGGTTGCCCGCGAGGCCCTGTTCGAACGCATCAGCCGCAAGCCCGACGAGGGCGATCTGCGCACCGTCGACATCCTGGTCAGTCGGATCCGCCGCAAGACCGCCGAGGTGGCCGGGGCTGAGCGGCTGATCGTCACCGCCCCGGGGTTCGGCTACCGGGCGGGCCTCGAAGCGGTCGAATGCTAGAGGGTCCGGAGCCGGTCAACCTCGGCCGGGAGGACGAACGCCATCGCCTGATGGCCGCCCTGGCCGATCCGTCCGTTCGCCTGATCGTGCTGCGCGGCGAGGCCGGAGCCGGCAAGACCGCCCTGGCCCGCGAGGCCATGCAGGCCGCAGCCGAACAACAGGAGGCCCTGGTCGCCATCGGCAAGCATGCCCAGGACGAGGCCGGGGCTGGCGCTCGGGCAGCCGGCCAGGCGCTGGCCAGGCTGCTCGACCAGGCGCTGGAACAGCTGCACGATCCGGAAGCCGGGCTGGCGTCGCTGCGCCAGGCGCTGGGGCCGGCGGCCGGGGTGCTGGCCGCCCTCGATCCGGCTTTTGGGGCCGTGAACATTCAGGCTGGCGCGCCTCTGACCTCGGAAGCCGCCGCCGAGCGGCTCGCCTATGCGACCATCCGCTTCCTGCGCTGGGCGGCGGGCCTGGGGCAGCCGATCCTGCTGGTCATCGACGACTGGGGCCGGGCCCGGGGGCAGGCCGCCACCCTCTACGAGCGCCTGGCGCGGGAGCCAGACCTGACCGGCGTCACCCTGATCGTCACCGAACGGACCGGCGAGCCGTCTGCCATCGCCGGGGATGTGACCCTCGACCTCGGCCCGCTCTCTCGCAGGGCGTTGCACGCCATCGCCGCCGCCCGGCTGGACGGGGATGCCGTGACCGCCTCGGCGGTGCTGGCCCTGTGGCCCGGTCCGGTGACGCCGCTGGCGCTGATCCAGGGGCTCGCCGCCCTGACCGAGGCCGGGGCGTTGGTTCGCAAGGCAGGCGGCTGGAGCTTCGACCGGGCCGCTGGCGCTTCGACCCTGGGCCAGGACGCCGCCGCCCTGCTGCTCGGCCGCATCGTCGGCACGGCTCCGGACCTGCGCCGCCTGCTGGACGCCGTCGCCGTCTATGGCGACGCCGCGCCGCGCGCCGGGCTGGAGGCGGTCTGCGATCTTGCCGGCCGCTTCGACCCCGCTCTCGCCACCCTGTCGAGCGAAGGCCTGCTCGAGCCGGCTGGTGGCCAGGTCCGGCTGCGTCACGACACCATCCGGGCCGCCGTGCTGGCCGGCCTGGCCAAAGCGGTGCGCCGCCGCCTCGCCGGCCTGTGGGCCGAACAGCAGCGCCGGGCCGGCGGCGACCTGGAGGTCATGCTGCGCCTGCGCCTCGAAGCCGGCATGGCCGGCGCTGATGCGGCCTGGACGCCGCTGTTCGCCGCCGGGGCCGCCGCCGCCCGCACCACCGGCGCCGCCGCCCAGGCCCGCGCCTTCGCCGCCGCCGCTTTGCGGCTGGAGGAAGCGGCCTGCCAGGCCTCCTACGCCGTCGTCCGCGAGGCGGGCCTCGCCGCCGTGCAGGACGGCGATCTGGTGGCCGGGCGGGACCTGGCCGCCCTGATGGAATCCTGCGCCGGCGACGACAGCGAGCGGTTGGAGGCGGCCGAGACCGCCGTCTTCGCCGCGCGCCTGTCCGGCGACCACGCTGCCGCCTTCCGGATCGGCCGCGCCGCCGTCATCCGCGCGGGCCTGTCCGTTCCCGAGCGCGGCTCGCTGCCCGGCATGCTGTCGGCCATCGTCGCCCTTCGCCTCACCCCCGACCGGCCCCCGGCCGCTCCGCCCATCCAGGGTCCGGCCGCCCACCGGCTGCTCAACACCGTCGGGGCCATCGCCTTCGAGCGCGATCCTGGCATCGCCGTCATCATGGCCGCCCGCTCGGCCATCCACCCGGCCCTGCGCGGCGGCCCGTTCGCGGCCGGTCTGCGCTGCATGCTGTCCTGCCTGACCGGCGACTGGAAGGCCGCCAGCCGTTGGGGCCAGGCGACCTTCGACCGGCTCGATCGTGACGACCCCCTGCGCGCCGCCGCCATGCAGCTGGCCCTGCAGTTTGGTCTCGGCCTGACCATCGACGCCGGCCGCCATAAGGCCGAGGCTGAGCGGCTGCAGGCCATGGCCCTGGCCGAGGGCGACCTCGGGGTGGCCGCCTACGCCAACCGCGACAGGGCCCTGGCCTCGATGCGCATGCCGATCAGCCTGGCCGTCCACCGCAAGATCCTGGCCGAGTGCAAGGCTAACGCCGCCCGCTTCCAGGACCAGGCCACCGAACCCCTGATCGACGCCCTGACCCAGCTGGCCATCAACCTCGGCGAAGGCGGCCCCGAGCCCTGGCGGCTGGTCGGCGAGGTGTTCGACAGCCCGGCCTTCGAACAGAGCTGCGGCCCCGATCTCGAACGGGTGGCCATGGCCTGCATGACCTTTGAGGTCTTGCTCGCCAACGCCTTCGGGGCCTGGGAGACCACCCTGTCGGTCTGGACCCGGATGGGGCCCCGCTTCGACAGCCTCAAGCACCATCCGGTCACCGCCATCTGGGCCTTCCACTGCGGCCTGGCGCGGGCCCGGCTCGGCATGCCGATCCGTCGTTGGGAGACCTTCGTGGTCGACCGTAGCGCCCGCTTCAACCCGGTCAGCTACGCCCACCGCGCCCTCGCCCTGAAGGCGGAAGGATTGCTGCGCAAAGGGCGGGTCGGCCCCGCCATGCAAACCTACGAAGCCGCCTTGGCCGCCGCCGCCCAGTCGGGCTTTCCCCTGGAACAAGGCGTGGTCGCCGTCGCCGCCCGGTCAGCGGCGACGCAGGCGGGCCGCGCCGAGCTGGCGATGCGTTTCGCCGCCGCCGAACAGACCGCCTGGCGCACGCTCGGGGCCCACGCCATGCTGAAGGAGGCAGCCCCTTATCCTTCGCCTTCCGAAACCCCCACGTTGGGTGAATCCTCCGAAGCCTCGGCGAAGGAGGGCGACCGCGCCAGCCGCGCCAAGACCCGCCTGCTGGCCGGCGCCGCCCATGAACTGCGCACCCCGATGCAGGGCATCCAGGGACTGCTCGATCTGGCCGCCGACGAGCCGGGGACGCTCGATGTCGAACGCCTTCGCGAGGCTTTCGGCAGCCTGCGGGGCGTGGTCGATGACCTGACCGAACTGGGGGCTGTCGAGGCCGAGCGGGTGTCCATCGTCGAGACCGCCTTCAGCCCCCTGCGGCTGGCCGAGACTGAACTGCAGCTTGCCGCCCCGGATGCCGCCCGGCGGCGCCGCGCCCTGCGGCTAGAGACCAACGGCGACGTCGCCGCCGAGGCGGTCGGCGACACCGGCCGCCTGGCCCAGATCGTCCGCAACCTGCTGACCAACGCCCTGCGCTACGGCGATGGCGAGACGGTGATGCGCCTCGCCGCGGGCCCCGATCTGGTCTTCGAGGTGCTCGACCACGGCCCCGGCCTGACTGCGGCAGACCAGACCCGCCTGTTTCAGCCTTTCGTGCGCGGAGACGCCGCCGACCGCGCCGAGGGGACGGGGCTCGGCCTGGCCCTGTCGCGCCGCCTGGCCCGGCGCATGGGCGGCGAGCTGACCGGCGACAACCGCCAGGGCGGCGGGGCGATCTTCCGCCTCAGCCTGCCGCTCCGAAGGCCCGAAGCGCCGGGATCGGCCGGTCCGGCCCGCCCGGGCCGCCCGTTGCGCATCCTGCTGGCCGAAGACACCGAACTGTCGCGCGACACCCTCGCCCGCCTGCTAGAGCGCCAGGGCCACACCGTGACTGCCGTCGAGGATGGCCAGGCTGCCCTCGTCGCCGCCCGCGCCGCCAGGGAATCGGGGGCCTTCGACCTGTTGATCATGGATGTCCGCATGCCGGGCCTCGACGGTCCGCAGGCGCTCGCAATCTTGCGCGGGGAGGGAACGACCACGCCGGCCCTGATGCTCAGCGCGTCAGTGGATGAACCGCTGGCCCGCCGCCTGGCCGGGCTGGAGCCGGTTCGGTTGGCTCGCAAACCCCTCACGGCGGCCCAGCTGGGCGGCCTGGCCAACGACTTCGCGGCGGGCGACGGCGTCGATGCGGTGCTTGGCGAAGACGCCGAAGCGGTGCGCCTTCAGGTGGCCGAAGTCCTGCGCCAGCGGCGAGACGAAGTCCTTTCCTGGGCGCGGATCGGCCTCGGCGCGGCGGGCGAGGCCGCCCATTCGGCCGCTGGCCTGGCGGCCCAGTTCGGCCTGGACCGTGAGGAGGCGGCCTTCGGGGCGGCGGAGCGGGCGGCTGGGGACGGAGACGAGGCGGCGATGGCCGCCGTCTGCGAACGCCTGCGCGAACTCTAGAGGTCGGCCAGGGTCTGATCGAGCTGCTTCAGGAGCGCCGCTGGAACGGCGCCGGCCTTCAGACCCGCCTCCAGCTCGTCGAGCAGGCCGGCGGCCGTGGCCTGGCCAAACTGGGCCGCGAGGCCGGCCAGGCGATGGGCTTCACGGGCCAGGTCTGGCGTGGATCCGGCGCCGACGGTGGCCAGCAGCTCCCGCCCGCGTTCGATCACCTCGATTCGCGCCTGCTCGCCCAGCCTGGCCAGTTCGGCTTCGTAGCTGTCCTTCAGCGGCGCCGGCTGCGCGCCCTGGCCCAGGCTTTCGGCGATGGCGGCGCGCAGCTCCGGGGCGGCGACGGGTTTGAACAGCACCTTGGCCGCCCCGGCCGCCAGCGCCGCCTCGACCCGTTCGGGCGCCGTCGAGCCGGTCAGCACGATGACCGGCGGCGACGGCGGGCCGGCGCCGCAGTGGCGATGCAGGGCGGCGATGACATCGACGCCATCGCCGTCGGGCAATCCAAGGTCGAGCAGGATCAGGTCCAGCGGATCCAGGCAACGCTCGATGGCCTGTTGCACGGTCGCCGCCTCGACCACCGCATGGCCGTCGCGGCGCAGCACGGCGGCGAAGCTGCGGCGGATCAGGGCGACATCGTCGACGATCATCACCCTCAGCGGCGCGATCAGCGGGCTGACCGACTCGGCCGGGGCCTCGGTGCTGACCGGGGCGGGGAAGCTGAAGCTGAACCGGGCGCCGCCCTCGGGCCGGTTGTCGACATCCAGCCGGCCGCCCAGCCGCTCGGCGATGCGCCGCGAGATCGTCAGACCAAGGCCCAAGCCGCCCGGCTCCTCCCGGCCGCCGCGGTCGAAGGGCTCGAAGATCAGGGTCTTCTGGGCCTCGGTGACCCCCGGCCCGGTGTCCTCGACGGTGATCAGGGCGCCGGCCCTCTGGCCGGACAGCCGCACGACGACGCGGCCGGCATCGACGTACTTGATGGCGTTGCTCAGGAGGTTGCGCAGCACCTGGCGCACCCGCACCCCGTCGGTGACCACGGAGAGCGGCAGGGCCGGGTCAATGCTGAGCTCCAACTTAAGCCCGCGCGCGGCGGCGGCCGGACCGACCAAGCCAAGCTCTGTGCGCGCTAGGGTGGCCAGATCGACCGGCGCCAGCCGCAGGGCCGCGTCACCGCCGGCCTGCGCCCCCAGGTCGGTGAGGTCATCGACCACGTCCTTCAGGCTGCCGAAGGCGTCGCGCAGCCCGGCCAGGTCGACCGAGCCGGGATCGTCGGCGGCCAGCTCCAGCAGGGTCTGGATACTCTGCATGGGCGTGCGCAGTTCATGGCTGACATCGGCCAGAAAGCGAGTCTTGGCCCGGTCGGCCTTCTGGGCCAGGGCGGCCTGGCTCTCGGCGGCGGCCAGGCGGCTGCGCACTGTCTCCGAGGTAGGTTCCCCGTCGAGGCTCGCGGCTGGCAGCTTGCTGCGGGCCCCCCAGGCGGCCCAGGTGTCAAGCGCGGTTCGCGCGAACCGCTCGCTCGCCTCACCGTCGCCCAGGGCCTGGGCGGCGGCGGCGGCGCATTCGGCGGCCACGCCGGTGTCGAGCTGAAAGCCGGACTCCCGGTGTGCCTCCACCGCCAGGGCGTAGTGGCGGATGGCGGCGATCCGGCCCGACCGACGCAGGTCCTCGGCCTCCAGGGTCAGCAGCTTGGCGCGGTGATCGCGCGGGTTCAGCCGCGCCGCGGTCTTCAGGTAACGGATGTCCGCTGGCCGCGCCGGCAACCCCTGCTTCAGCCGCGCCAGGTTCTCGTAATAGCGCCAGGTAGCCCCGCCGGGGTGAGAACTCCAGGCCCCGCGCCGTGGAAGCATCTCCTCGGTGAACCGGCGGATCTCCTGCCAGTCGCCGTAGAAGGCCAGCATCTCGATGCGGACGATGGGGATGGCCACCGACACCGGCGTGCGGGCGTCGGTCGTCGGGGCCAGCGGTGTGCCGTCCATCACCCGCCGGATAATGTCGGTCATGGCGTTCAGCCCGGCGATAATGGTCGGATCGCCCAGCCGGTCGGCGGTCTCCTCGGCGTCCGCGAACTGCGAGATCAGGTCGTCCAGCTTGGGACTGACCCGCCAGAGCAGCAGGATGCGGTTGCGCACCGCATAGCCGGCCGCGACCAGGTCGCCCTCGGCCAGGGCGAGATCGTAGGCGAGCTGGCAATAGGCCGGCATCTCGGCCAGCGGCCGGCCCCAGATGGCGCCGAAAAAGGCCGCCAGATAGGTCGAGTGACCGCGCACAACCCGGCCCCGGGGCAGCTCCGCCAGCGCCTGTTCGCCCAGTCGCGCCGCCAGCCTGAAATCGCCCAGGCAGGCGGCCAGGAAGGCGTCGCCCGAGATCCACGACGGATCGTGCGGCCCCCGCCTGTGGGCCGGAGCCGAGGTCTTCAGGGCCACCAGCATGGCCAGCACGGGGTTGCGCTCAAAGGCCACCCCGCCGGCCGCATGGCTGGTGCGACTCATGGCGTCGGTGGAGTAGGGGCCGCCGTCGCCCGGCCGGCTGGGGCGCAGCCACAGCCACAGCCGCCACGGCAGCGAGGCGAGCAGGATCTGCAGCGGCCCCGACGCGTTCGGCAGTGACACGCCGAAATGCCGCAGACTGGCCTGGGCCATGGTCCAGGCGGCCTCGGCGTCGCCGCTCAGCCGAATGGCGTTGATGGCCAGTTCATAGGCCTCGGCCTTGGCGTCCGGCCCCCTGGCCAGGGCCAGCATCAGCTCGGCGCGTTCGGCCACAGCCGCCGGGTCCCGGCGGGCCCCGGCCGCCATCGCCGCCTCCTTGACCACCACGGCGTCCAGCTCGTGGTCCGGGGAGCGCTGGCGCTGGCGGAGGCTCCAGGCGGCCTCGGCGAACAGCACCGAGGACTGGGTGTCGGCCAGGCCGCGCGCCTCCTGGGCCCCGACCGCGAACCGGTCCCGCCAGGGCTCGGGCGACACCGCGTCCAGCCCGCCCTTAAGCCGCAGGTGGAGCACCGGTTTGCTGATCGCGGTCCATGGCTCCCCGGTTCGCTCCAGCAACCGCTCGGCCATCTCGGCGGCGAGGGCGACGCAGGCCTGCTGGCCGGCCGCCTCCAGGGTGCTGGCCCGCAGGCGATCGTGCAGGAAGCCGACCTCACCACCCATCCGCCGGACGATACCACCGGCTTCCAGCCGCACGATCCGGTCGTCGGCCTCCGACTGGGTCAGCCCCAGGGCCAGGGCCAGAACGGCCACCTCGGCCCGGTCGCCCCATACCGCCAGGGCAAGGCCCAGCCGGCGTGCGTCGCCCGGCAGATTTCGGCTGCGGCGCACCATGGTGGCGGTCAGATCGCCGCGATCGATCGCGGCGGCCCTGGCGTCATCGACCCGCCAGCCCTCGCCGTCTTGCACCAGGGCGGCCGCCTCCGACAGCGCCCGGGCGCTTTCCAGCAGGGCCAGGGGCAGGCCGCCGCCGGCCTCGCCCAGCCAGCGCAAGGCCGCAGCGGCGCTGGCCTCGTCGCCCAGGCTGCGGGCCAGCAGGGCCTGCCGGTCGGCTGCCGCGAGGGGCTCCAGGTCGATGGCCAGCGCGTCGAGCATCGGCGCGTCCGGGGCCGGGGTCGGTGCATCCCGTTCGGCCAGCACCAGGGTAAACATCGGGCGGCGGTCATCGCGGGCCAGGGCGGCGGCCAGGGTCTGCACCTCGGCAGGGGCCCGCTGCCAGTCGTCGATGAACAGCACCACCGGCGCGCCAAAGCCGTTCAGCCAGTCGACCACCCGCATCACCGCGTCGGCCAGCCGCGCCGCGCTGGCCTGGGCGGTGATCGGATCGCGCCCCGGCGCCGCCGGATCGGCTGTCCCGCCCAGCACCTGAAGGCCGCTGCGGGACAGCAGGTCGAACCCCGGTCCCACCGCCCGGATCAGCGACTCCAGGCCCGCGTGCGGGTCGTAGAGCAGGTCCAGCGCCTGATCGACCGCCTGCGAAAGGGCGGTGAGGATCGGCAGGAAGCCGTTGCGCACCTCGCCCTCGGCGTACTTCCCGACCCCGAACAGGACGCCGGACCCCATCTCGCCGGCAACATCCATGACCAGGGCCGTCTTGCCGATGCCGGAGACGCCGCGGATCACCACCGCCGCCCGCCCGGAATCCTGGATCGCCGCCTTCAGCCGGGCCTTCTCGCGGTCGCGGCCCACCAGGTAAAGGGGGGGGGCCAGGGAAAGGGAGGCGGTCAAGTCAGATCGCCTCGGCGGACTTGGTCAGGCGGTAGCCGAAGCCGGGCGCGGTGGCGATCAACCCCTCGTCGCCAATGACAGCCAGCTTGCGCCGCAGCCGGCTGACCAGCACGTCGACGGTTCGCAGATCGGCGTCCTCCGGCCGGCGGCTGGCAACCTGCAGCAGATGCTCCCGGGTGACGATCTTGCCGTCCGCTTCGACCAGGCGGCAGAGCACATCGTACTCCCCGCGTGTCAGTCCGGCGTTCAGTTCGCCCGCCAGCACCGTTCGGGCCTTCAGATCGACGACCCAGCCGGCCAGCCGCTTGCGGCCGTCGCTGAGCAGGCCGCGCCGACGCATGACGCTGCGGATCCTCGCCGCCAGCTCGCCATAGTGGATCGGCTTGACCAGATAGTCGTCGGCCCCTGTGTCCAGCGCCTGAATGCGCGCCTCGTGACTGGCCTCTCGCGTCGCCACGATCAGCCCGGCATTGCCCGCCGCCCGCAGCTCCCGGGCCAGGCTCAGGCCATCCATGCCGGGCAGGCCGAGGTCGAGAATGATGACGTCGGCCCGCACCGTGCTCAGCACCGTCCGGCAGGCCACGGCGTCGGCGGCCTCGGAGACCGAGAAGCCTTCCTGGCGCAGGGCGAGCGCAATGGCCCGCCGCGTCAGCGCCTCGTCCTCGACCACCACGACGCGCAAAGCGGCCCACTCCTCAGTCTGGGTCGACCATAGGCCCCGCGCGCGAGGTTCCGATAGCGTCCGGGCCAGAAAATCGACCGTCTGTTCACACGCGGTTGACGGGAAAGGCGGGCTCTCATTGCCACGCCGCCGCCCCGGGCGCATGGTGAGCGGCGTCTGGTCTGCTTGGGCGCGTCCAGGAGTCTGACCATGGCCACCCGTTCCGCCTTCGCCCTGACCGCCCCCACCGTGCCGGTGTTCGCCATCGCCGTGGTGCTGGCCGTCGTCGCCCTGGTCGCCCACTACGGCGGCGTCGCCGTTCCGTGGGTCAGCGGCCATGTGGTCGAAACCCTGACCGCGGCCTTCGCGCTGCTGACCGCCGGGGTCCTGCTCCGCGGGCTCTAACCTCTCCCGGACATAGGCCGGGCCAATATCCGGAGCCGCCATGCACGACATTCTCGCCCTGGGCAGCCGCGCCGGCGCCCTGCTCAAGGCGCGCGGCGAGACGATAGCCGTCGGCGAAACCTCAGCCGGCGGCCTGATCTCCGCCAGTCTGCTCGCCGTCCCGGGCGCCTCCGCCTATTTCAAGGGCGGCGCCATCACCTATTCCGCCCGTTCCATCCGGGGGCTGGCCGGCATCTCGATCGACCAAATGAGGGCCGATGGCATCCGCTCCAGCTCCGAGCCCTACGCCCTCCTTCTTGCCAGCGAGATCCGCGCCCGCCATGGCAAGGTGACCTGGGGCCTTTCCGAGACCGGCGCCGCTGGCCCGGACGGCAACCCCTATGGCGATCCGGCCGGCCATACCTGCATGGCGGTCGTCGGCCCGGTCACCGTGGCCCGCACCCTGCGTACCGACTCGAACGACCGGGTTGCCAACATGTGGGCGTTCGCCGAGGCGACCCTGGCGCTGTTGGTGGAGGTCCTGGAGCCGCGGAACCCGCCAGGCCTGGCCCGTGGTCGATCAGAATGACGCCCTGACCGTGAACCGGGCGTTCAACGGCGCGCCCGGGGAGATGTTGAAGTTGTTGTGCGCGTCGGCGAAATAGGTCGTGTCGAAAAGGTTTTCGACGTTCAGCTGCATCCGGACGGTGTCGCTGATGTCGTAGAAGACCGCGGCGTCGACACGGGTGAAGGAGGGCAGGCGGGTCGTCGTCGCCGTGGTCCGGATGACCGCATACTGGTCGGACTGGTAGACGACGCCCAGCCCGAAGCCGAGCCTCTCGGTCACGTCATAGCGGTTCCACAGGCTGAACTGATGCTCGGGAACCTGCGCAAGGCGCACGGCGTCGTTCCCCTCCAGCGTGGCGTCCTGGTAGGCGTAGGCGCCGCTGACCTGCCAATCGGGCGTCAGGTTGCCGGTCAGGGCCAGCTCCAGCCCCCGGGTCCGGGTTTCCCCGACATTGATGGTGACCAGCGGGTTGGCTGGATCGGGGGTCGTGGCATTGGCGCGCTTCAGCTCGAACAGGGCGGCGGTCAGGTTCAGGTTGGGCCGGATGTCCCATTTCGCCCCGACCTCATGGTTGGTGAACTTTTCCGGCTCCAGGTTGGCCTGGACGGCCGACAGGGTCAGGAACTGGTCACCGGAGCGCGGCTGAAACGATTGGCTGTAGCTGGCGTAGAGCGAGACGTTAGGGACCGGCTTGAAGATCAGCCCCAGGCGCGGCGAGACCTTTTCGTCGGTCCGCGCGAAGGGGCGATCAGGGTTCGGCTGCAGATCGACACCGTCAATCTCGAAGCGGTCGAACCTTACGCCGGCGACGACGTCGAACATCTCGCCCAGGCTGATCTGGTCCTGGACATAGGCCGACACCGTCTCGACATCCGACACGGTGTTGCGGCTCAGGGCCGGAAAGGTCACGGTCGGGTAGACGGGGTTGGCCAGGTTGAAGGTGGCGTTGGACAGCACCCCGTTGCGCCGCTGATTGGCCGACGCCTGGTCGCCGTACTCCAGTCCGAACAGGACCTTGTGGCTGATGGGGCCCGTAGTCACGTCCCAGACCAGGTTGCTCTGCAACAGAAAATTCTCGCGCGTGGTGGTGTCGTTGTAGGACGACAGGGCCACCGTTCCGTTCTGGCCGCTCGCGGCGCCATTGGGGAACACGTTGGCATAGGCCTTGTCGTAGTCGCCGTAGAGGACGCTCGTCGACAGCGCCAGGGAGTCGGTCAGCTGGCCGTCGACGCGCAGCTTGGCGATATGGGCTTGGAGCGTCGTGCGGTTGACGCCCGGAATGCCGAAGAACCGGTCGCGATAGCCTTCGATCGGAGCGCCGGCCAGCGAGGGCACGCCTCGGTCGGTGACCCGGTCATCATCGATATACTCATAGGACAGGCCCGCTTTCCAACCGGCCCCCAGCTCGGCGGCGAAATGCGGATTTACCGCGAACCGCTCGCCCTCGTAGGCATCGCGATGGTTGGCCAGTTCCTCATAAACGGCATTGAGCCGGAATGCCGCCGTATCGCTGACCGGCGTGTTCAGGTCGACCGACAGATCATAGGCCCCGAAGCTGTTGACGCTGGCGCGTCCGGCCAGGATTTGGCCGGTCAGGCTGGGCGCCTTCTGGACCCGGTTGACGATCCCGCCGCCGCCGCCGCGACCAAAGATCAACGCATAGGGGCCTTTCAGGATTTCGACGCGCTCAAGGTTGTAGAGGCCCCGGTAGTACTGGACGTCGTCGCGCACGCCATCGAGGAAGAAGTCCGCCGTGGAGTTCTGCCCCCGCAGGGTGATCTGGTCGCGGTTGCCTTCGCCCTGGCCCACCGTGACGCCCGGCACATAGCGCAGAACGTCGCCAAGGCTGTAGAGCGCCTGGTCGTCGAGCTGGGCCCGGGTCACGACGTTCACACTCTGCGGCAGATCGAGCAGCGGCGTGTCGGTCTTGGTCGCGGTGACCGAGTCGGTGGCGATGTAGCCTCGCGTCGCGCCGGTAACCAGCAACGGGTCCAGCACCGTCGGTTCGGTCTGCGCGAACGCGGTAAGGGGCAGTGCAAGGGCAATGGCCGTGGAGGTGAGGAGAAGACGCATTTCGCTGGAATTTCCGATCATGCCATGGCGGCAAGGGACCCTTTATTGCGACGCAGTCGCAAAATCCAGCACATTTTCGTATCGCCGCACATACCCACGAAATCTCGCTCTCCGTGCGACTAATGTTGCACTGCAGCATTATCTTCAGCACGGCCGCTTCGGCCGCTTGGAGATGCCCATGGCCGGCTTGGCGGACACCACGGCGCGACTGGCGCGCGATCGACGCCGTGCGGCGGCTCCGGCAGGGTCCGGCGCCGGGCGGATGACGCGGGTCCCGGCCTTCGTCCCCAATCCCGGCGCCCTCCAGATGCTGTCCTGGCGCCCGCCTGGCCTCGCGCCCGGCTCTCCCGTCGTCGTGGTGCTGCACGGCTGCGGTCAGCAGGCCCAGGCCTTCGCCGATCAGTCGGGCTGGCTGACCTTGGCCGAACGGCTGGACTTCGCCGTTATCGCCCCCGAGCAATCGGCCGCCAACAACCCCAATCGCTGCTTCAACTGGTTCGAGCCCTCCGACATCGCCCGCGACCAGGGTGAAGCCGCCTCGATCGCCGCCATGGTCCGCCATGCGGTGAGCGTCCAGGGCGCCGACCCGCAGCGGATCTTCGTCACCGGCCTCTCGGCCGGCGGGGCCATGGCCGTGGTCATGCTCGCCGCCTATCCGGACCTGTTTGCTGCGGGCGCCGTGGTCGCCGGCCTTCCCTATGGCGTGGCGACCGGCGTGGGTGAGGCGCTGGGCGCCATGCATGGCCGCGGCGCGCCCTCTGCCGAGGTGCTGGTCGCGCGTCTACGGGCCGCCGCCCCGGCCACCGGCCGGCCCCCACGGCTCGCCATCTGGCACGGTGACGCCGACCACACCGTCACGCCTGGCAATGCGACGGCTCTGCTGAATCAATGGGCGGCGGCCCATGGGCTGGATGCCGGCGCGGCAGAGGCTGAACGCCTGCCCGGTCGCACACGCCTTCGGCTTCACGCGCCTGGCTCGGACACGGTGCTGGTGGAATCCAACCTGGTGCAGGGCCTGGGCCATGGCGCGCCCCTCTCGACCCTCGGCCCGGACGCCCTCGGCGCGACGGCCCCCTACATGCTCGAGGCCGGCGTCTCCTCCAGCCTGGAAATCGCCCGGTTCTGGGGTCTGGCTCCGGCCGCGCCCGCGGGCGCCTCCGTGACTCACGACACGGCCCACCTACAAGCGGACCCTCCGCGCCTGGGCGACCAGGTGCTCTCCGCTGTCTCCGCCCACGTCTCGCCGTCGGTGCGCGAGGTCATCGACAAGGCTTTGCAGGCGGCCGGCCTGAAGCGCTGACGCCAACGGTCAGGGCGATCAGTCGTGGAGACCTGCGCGCTTCATGAGGTAGTGATCAGTGATCCGATCGGAACGTCGAGTCTGTAAGCAAACCCGGTTGGCCGATAGTCAAGTTCAACCTGGCCATCCAATTGCTGACCCAACGACGTGATCATCCGCGTTCCAAAGCCCCTGCGCGTCGGTTGCGTCACCGGCGGCCCTCCGGACTCGGTCCACTGCAGACAAAGGCGATCGCCTTCGGTTTTCCAGTCCAGGCGGACCTGTCCGGCGGGCAGGGAAAGGGCCCCGAACTTCGTCGTGTTCATGCAGAGCTCGTTGAGGGTCATCGCGAAGGCGATCACCGAACTGGAGGTAATCCGGATATCCTCACCAGAGATGATGAAACGGCCGCCGCCTTGATCGAAGGGCTGGATGGCGCTTCGCACCGTGCTGTTGATCGTGGCGTTTTCCCAGCTCACCCGCGTCAGAAGATCGTGGGCGCGCGCCAGGGCCGCGAAGCGCCCGTCAATGGCCGTCCTGGCATGGGCCATGCTTGTCGCGGTCCGCAGGCTTTGATCGGTAATCGCTCCAACGGTGGCGAGCATGTTCTTAATCCGGTGATGCAGCTCGGCGTGGATGAGGTTTTGCAGCTTCCCGGCGGCGTCGCGCTCCTCGGCTTCGATGCCGGCCTGGACCAGCAAGGCGTTCGCATCGATCCCGGCTTGTTCCAGCGCCAGCTTGAGACTGTCGTTTTCGGTGGTCAGAGCGTCCTGGAAGGGCTGGTTCTCATTAATGATCAGCTGCTGCTTCTCTGTATCGAGAACGGTCTTCAGCAGAAGCGCCTTGGCGTGGGCCCCCGCCTGCTGAAGCTGATAGCGAAGTTTCTTGTTCTCAATGGTCAGGGAGCCGTTTTCGGCGGACAGGGTCGGCAGCACTCTTAGCGCTCCGCTTCCGACCATCGCCTGCAGCTCCAGAACCATCTGCTGGATTTCAATGGGCTTGGGGAAAAACTTGCTGTCCTCCGGCCTGTCTTCCTCCGTCACCGCGATCTGCCCGGAGACCAGGATGATCTTGATGTGCGGCCAACGGGTGTGCACCAGGTGGGCCAATCTCAACCCGTCCATGCTTCCGGGCATCTGGATATCGGTGAACAGCACCGATATGTCGTCACGCGATTCCAGAATCTGTATCGCCTCGTCCGCGTTGACGGCCTCGACAGGCAGGAATCCCGCGTCTTCGACGATGTCCACGGCTCGCATGCGCAACATCAACTCGTCTTCGACGACGAGAACGACCGACATCGGCTTGGCTATTGTCATCAACACCCCCCAGACGCGGCGGCTGCACGGAATAAAGACCGCCGCCCGCGTGTCAAGGAAGAGCCATGCGCCTCTTCAGCAACAATAGCGCGCTGTTTGTGCGGCAAGCGCTTGAACAGATTTCCGCGTCGGCGACCAACCGCGGCTGCTGACCCACCCCTGTCGCCGCCGCACAGCCAGCGGCCTGAAACTCAGGGAGGGCAGGGACAGGCGCCGCTATGCGCCGCCAGGCCGCCTCTCCCCGTTTTCCGGGTTCACCGGACCCTCTCCTTCTCCCGCGGCGCCGCAACGCGCTGCGGCTTTTCCCGGGCCTTCGGCTTGGGCAGCAGTCGAAAGCGGCTCTGGCACCAGGCAAAATCGATCCCGACGTCAATCAGGGCGTCGGACCGGCCACAGGGGCAGGCGAACTCCATGACGTCCCAGACGCGATAGGTCTCTCCGGCCACCAGGGGCACGGGCTGTCCGGTCATATGGTTCGGGGCGGCATTGACGCACAGAACCAGATCGCCAGGGCCGACGGCGTCACTCATGGGCTTCATCCCTTGTGGCAGCGCGAAAGTTTAGTCCCTGAGCCGGTTGGAGCAAGGCCAGGTTCGACCTGGCCTTCGCGCCTGACCTGCCAGCTCGGCAAGCCGGCGTCCGCCCGGCGTCAGGCGCTGACTGGAGTGACCCGATCAGGGCGCCATCACCGGTATCAGCACCCCCCGGCCTATTGAGCCCGGTGTCGAGGCGTGCCGCTGAACAGCGCCCGGGTGTCTGGATAGAACTGCACCAGCAACTCGATCGTGACGCTCGTCAGCACCGGCTTGAGCCGGTCGGAGAGGACTTGGGGGTCGTCTGTCTTGCCCTGCTCCCAGATGGCCGAAATCTCGCTGGCCCGACGCTCGGTCAGCTCCTGGACCGCCGCGCGCCAGAAGGCGGGATGCTCGCCCTCCTGATAGTCGCCGCGACCGCGACCGTAGTGCGCAACGGCGAGGTAGCGCAGCAGGGCGTTGCCGACGAGGGACTGGAACACCACCCTGGACCAGCGCACGGAGGGGACCTTGTCGCCCTTGACGTAGTTGTAGCCCCGCGCCGCCCCGCCGGCGGCCAGGGCCCCGAGCAGACCGCCGAGGACCATGCCGCCGCCCAGTGTCAGCCCCCCGGCCGCCACGTCCGCGACCAGGCCGCCGGCCGCCCCCGATACGAGGCCGCCCACGACCGCCGCGATGCCGGTCTCGACCGGCGCGGTGGTGGCGTAATCGTCTCGCGCCCGCGACAGGAGGTCGCTGACGGCTCGACCGGAAAGTCCGTGCGCCTCGATGAGCTTTTCCGTCGAGGCGCGAACGCGGGCATCCAGCCGTTTGGCGAGCGCCTGCATGGCCCGGCTCCCTTCAGGAGACTCGGTGTTCTGCAGGTCGCGCAAGGCCCCGGCGACCTTGTCGCGCCAGGTCTGCGCACCGAAAGCTTCCTGGTCAGCGGCGACGGCCCCGAGTTCGCCCGCCAGTATGGTCATGCATCCGTCGAACCGATCGAGGTTCCTGGCCTCCCAGCTGGCCGACAACCGGATGCTCGCCGCCTGCTTCGCCTCCGGCAGAAGCGAGGCCACCGTTCGCAGCAGGGTGCTTTCCTGGACCCAGCAGCGGGCGAAGGCGTCGAGCGTCAGGGCGCCTTTCACCACCGCATAATCTCGCAGGTGCGTGCGCCACCGGTCCTCTTCCGAGGTCGCGTCCTCTCGCGGCGGTCCCATCTGGTTCAGCAGCAGGACGACCGGCTTGCCGATCCACTCAAGGATCTCCAGCTCCAGCGGCATGTAGCCGGCATCGGCCGGGTCCTCGGAGGCATTGACCAGATAGAGGACGACGTCGGCATGGTCCCGGGCGTTGCGCACGGCCTGCTGGCTCGACCAGAGCGGCCGTTCCCGGTAGCGGTCCCAGACCTGGGTGAGCAGCCATCCCAGGGGATTGCCGGAAAGCCTCAGGCGTCGAAGCAGGCGGGCGGTGTCGCCGAATCCCGGCGTATCCCACAGCATCAGGGTGTCGCCCGCCTGCTGCAGCATGACGTATGCGGAGGCCTCGTCGGTCACATGGGCGGCGTCGCGCACCTCGCCGACATCCCGGCCCAGCAGCGTGCGCACCAGGGTCGTCTTGCCCGCGTTGGTGTGCGAGACCAGACTGAGGTTTACGGTCTCCCCGGTCGCCGACCCGACATCCGGCGGCACGGGTCTGCCTGAGGCGGGCCTGGTCATCGGGCCCTCCCGCCAGGGGTCAGGGCGGGCTCCCGCATGATCAGGCTTTCAAGCTGCGACAGAAGCGCTGGCCCGTCCTCGCTGGCCAGATTCAGGGTCGAGGCGAGCACCCCGGAACGGCCGATAACCGATTTCCAGTCCAGCCGCCGCGCCTCCAGGCGCTGCACGGAACCGGCCTGACCCGCCAGCCTCTGGCTATAGGCGGATTCGTCCACGATCACGGTCAGCGCCGGGCCGCCACGCTCCTGGTCGATGCGCGCCTTCAGCCGCGCGATGAAGCCGCCGTGGATTTCCGCCTCCGGCGTCGCCGACAGATTGAAAAGCACGACAAGATTGTCCGTCTCCGGATCAAGGGTCAGCCCGTCCAGCCACGCGTCCTCGGCCCCGAAGGCGACCGAGGTATCGATGCTGACCTGAGCACGGTCGCCAAGCACGGCCCGCAGCAACCCGTCCAGTCGCTGTACCGCCTCGCCCGACAGATGAAAGCTGTAGGGCACGACCCGCACAAGGACGCCGACATCTCGCGCGTTCGCCAGCAGCCGGCGCGTATAGACGTCTTCCCGTCCAGGCACGGGCATGCGGCCAGCCAGTCCGCCTGCCCGCAAGGCCTCCCAGCCCGCCAGCAACAGGCGCGGCCCGATGATGAAGAGCGCGGCGGTGGTGGCGAACAGGTGGATCCAGGGCCCCGCATTCTCCCCGTCCTGACCGGGTCCCCACCGGATCGCTTCCAGTTGATCGACACCGGGCAGGGCGACGCCGGTCAGGGCGCTGGCGGGAGCCAGCACGACCTGGACAAGGCGGTGCAGCGTGCCCGCATCGATGAAGGTGCTCTCCCAGCCGGCGCGATACTCCACGCCCAGCGCTCTGGCGTACATGCCGAGCAGAACGCCTGCCGCCAGCGCCGCGGCCGACAGGTGCAGGGTCCGGCGGATGCGGGCCTGGTTGAGGCTGGAAGAGGCCTCGAGCCAGTCCGGAACAAATCCGGCGATCGCGCGGGCCGTGACCGTGCCGGAGCGCTCCGCCCGTCGGGCGCGCGCCAGCACCCCGTTCACCAGCCGCGCCAGATGGCCCGTCGCGACAGGCGCTGACGGCCCGCGCGCCAGATGACGCAGCGGCAGGGCGGCCAGGGCCAGGAACACCGCCAGGTTCCAGGCCAGCATGGACAACAGCGGAAAGGCGATGATGTTCAGCTGGCCGACGGCGTCCATCTCGTTGCTCAGGAAGCCCAGGGTCAGCGCCAGGCCAGGCAGCGCCCAGTCTATCCACCCGGGCCAGCGGATCTGGCGGTCGATCCGCGCCAGCGCCGGCACGCGCGTTGCGAGACGGGCGAAGGCAAACGCCGATCGCCCGACCAGAAAGTGCTCGTCGTCACCTTGCGGGCTGTGCCGGCCGCGACCACCGGCCTGCTGCAAACCGGCTGCTGTCGCCAGTTGGCGATCCTCGGCGGTAAAGATCGCAAAGCCGGCGTCCTGCGTCTCCACCGCTCGCACCAACAGCAGCTGTCGCGCCTCTGCTTCGGTCACCGACTTTCCTCATCCTCGGCGCCATCGGTCCTGAAGGCCGCGGAACAGCCCGTGACCGGACAAGCGGCGCGTGACCGCCTGTATGAACGGCGAAAGCCTGTGGCGGCAAGCCGTGACGCCGCGGGGTCGCGCCTCGGCTTGAGATATGACGCCCGGAGATCGGACTCATAGAATTTGGGCTAAGGGTGGAAAGCGGACCTAACGCCTCAGCGTGAACTTTTGTACGCGCTGACCGGCAATGTCCACGACGTACAGGTTTCCCGACCCGTCAGTGGCTACATCGTGAGCCATACGAAATTCACCGTCGTAGTTCCCAAAGCGTCCGAAGCGTTGGAGCACGCGGCCAGCCACGTCCGCGATAGCGATGCCTGAGCGGTCTGGTCCGGACAGCGGCTGTTCGCCACCGTCGGCAACCACCAGACGGCCTTGCGACAGCAGCGCCAGGCCGTAGGGGCGGCCGACCTCTGGGGATTTGATCTGACGGATAAACTGGCCTTGTGCGTCGAAGACTTGCACACGGTCGTTCTGGCGATCCGCAACATAGACCAGCCCGCTCCTGTCCACGACGATAGCGTGCGGTGTAGCGAACTCGCCGGGGCCGGTCCCAGATCGACCCCACTGGAACATGAACTTTCCTTCAGCGGAGAACTTGACGACGCGCGTGTTGCGGTAACCATCCGAGACATAGAACGAACCGTCCGCAAGCACGGCGACGTCAGTTGGTCGGTTAAAATGGCGCTCGTCGGCCCCGGCAACGCCGCGCTCACCCAGAACCATTAGCAGTCGTCCGTCAGGGCTGAACTTGAACACCTGCTGCAGCGCAACATCTGTCAGCCAGATATTGTCCTGGGCATCTACGGTCAGGCCATGCGGCATGGCGAACTGGTTGGCGCCCCATTCGCGGAGAAGGCGACCCGACCGGCCATCGAAGACCGCGATAGCCGGCGCCTTCAGGGCGTCGATCGGCAGCGGCTCTGACCACGTTCGGCCGGCGCGGTGGAATACGAACACGTCGCCTTTGGAATTGACTCCGACACCAGCCGCCGAACCAAGCACCCGCCCCTCCGGGAGCAGGGGCCAGCCGTGCACGACGCGGTAATGTGGCGGGGGAGCGCCAACGCTTGGACTGGCGGCCATCAGCGCGGCGCCAAGCAACAAGATCAGCCGAAACTTCATGACGATTTTCCCCACACACGCCGAGGATAACACTGGCATTTCTGATCGTCACTCGAGAGCCAATGGTGAAGCATTCCGGTGTCTCGCCTCGGCCGAGCGGACCACCTGAAGGCCCGCAACGGGTCGGGAGCCGATTGTCGCATGAGGGTAGAGAGCGGACGTTCGCCCTCATCGCGTACAGTTCCGGGTTGATCCCACGGGCAAACCGAAACTTGTCACTTCGAGTCCGATGTAGTTTTATCATCAAACACGACATTCGGCGGGGTTCTAACCCCACCGGCGGCTCGGCGAGGCTTCGTGTGGGCGCCCGGCGCCTATCGGTGCCGGCGCGGCAACTGGGACTATATTCCCGGCCATTGGGAACGGGCTCGACGTACGAGGAATGCTGAACGCAGCGGCGAATAACCGAGCCGCATCCTGCAGGTGTGTCGGAAGGGCGGAATGTCCGCCAAAGAAATCCGGTGAAGAAATCCGGTGACAGGTCCAATAGTCCCTGTTCTACAAAACGAGACACGTTGGATTCCAATGTGTCCCACTTCGTGACCGGACTTCTCCAGGCCCAGTATTGGGGAATATTGGACCTGGTACCGGATTTTGCCGCAAGCGGGGGCGTGCCTAGTCCTGCAGGCGCGCGATAGGACCGGCGTCAAAACTCCGCGACCAGCCCTCGGCCGCAATCACGCGCCCTCTTTCGAACGTGAATACGACCGGATACACGCGCTTTGAGCCGGGGTCAGTGAACTCCACCTCCACTTTATGCGACGCGCAGGCATCCTCGACAGGGCTTGGAATGTAGTCCCACCCGAGGAATCTGTAGGTGTCGGCATCCATCTCGCGGGCGAGCGCACGGGCTCCTGCCACTCCCCTTCCTAGCGGTCGCCCAACATCGCCAGAGCCTAAAGAGAACGCGGCGGTTGGCGCTATGAGCTGCTCAAGCCGCGCTTCGGTCCCGGTTTGCGAGTTGGCGGCATTGCCTACAACCTCGACTGCTCTAAGGCTGAGAAATCGCTGGAGTTCGCCGCTCCACTGAAAACTTGGGAGATCACATTCGACCTCGGCCGGCGCGGCTACCGCAAGCGGCGAGTTTACCAACAATCCGATGAGGATGAGGACTATGGCTTTCATTGAGCCAAGTCTGGCGCCCCCTCGAACGGTCCGCAACGGGTGGTCTCGAGACCTTGGCGAACGGACGTAGATTAACGCTCCGAGGATTGACGGGCCGATGCGCGCCGCCTCACTAACGGCGTTCAGACGACCAGGGAAAATTTATGTATCGGTCGCGGCTGTCGAAGCAGATATTTCCGTACATCCTCAGATAGGAATTGCGGCGCGCCGGGTCGGCATAGACAGCTCTGGGATTGGCGACGTCGCGCTCATATTGCCCGATGTTGTTGATCGTCAGCGCCTTTGGAAGGATGTCCATCGCCTGAGGCACGCTCTTCCCATCCAGCCAGTCCGAAGCGAAGCGTCCCATCGCGTAACCGAAAATCGGGGACGCCAGGCTGATGCTGGCTTTGTAGGGGCTGCCTGCCTTCTTAAGCTCCGCAACAGCCTCACGCTCTCCGTCAATGCCCCCAAGAAACTGGGTCGGCCGCGCCTTGCCGGCTTCGCGCAAAGCGTCCAACGCGCCAAGAACCACCGTGTCGGCGCCCAGGACGACATCAACATTCTTATGCGCAAGCAGGATCGTCTTCATGGTGCGATATCCGCCTGCCTTGTCCACGGTGGCGGGCGAGATGTCGGCGACGATGATGACGCCCGGCAGCCGACGTAACGTATCGCGCATCGCAGTGAAGCGAGGGGCAAGGAACTCCAGATTGTCGTGGGTCAGCAAGACCACCTTGGCCTTTCCGCCCAGGCGGGTGCGGATATGCGCTGCTGCAGCGTCGGCCAGCACCTTGCCGGTCTGATACTGCGGCGCGTTCAGTATCGTGGTGGCAGGCGGCGGCACGATCGCCCCGACATAAGCCCCGCCCCCGATCATTCTTTTGAGGCTCGGGCTCAGCGATGCCGGATCTATGGGAGCGACAACGATCGAGCCGGTCTTGTCGGCATGCAGGCCCTCGATCTGCCTTAACATCAGGGCCGCATTGTTGTTGGAGCGCAGGGCCCGGTACGCCAGCCCGCGGTCTGCAGCGGCTGCCGCCAATCCGCGGCCAATGCCCTGAACGAATTCGCGTTCATTATCCTGAACGAACACCAGTTCCCTTCGCAGGCCTCTGGGCTTGGCGCAGGCTTGTCTGGCCGTATCAAAGGGCGAAAGGATTACAGGTCTGGTCAGCCCATTGCCTTGCGCATTCGCGGCCGACGGCGAAGCAATGGCGAGAAGCGCCGCCAGGGTCACGCCCGGCAAACGCCCGAAAAGCGCGAGCCGGCATGACCGGCCAGGACGCGATAGGTCGGGGCGATTCATGGCATCTGTCCGGTTGAGAACACCAGCCGGGCCGCCGTCCCTGGCGCCCGGTTGATGTACTCGACATTCGTCTTCAGCGTGGCAGCCATCGCCCCAATGATCTTCGAGCCCAGCCCTGTACCACCCGGACGCACGGTGGCTCCCAGCCCGATGCCGTCGTCCTGCACGACAAGCTCGGCCTGCCCCCCCGGAAGTTCACGCAACACGACCCGGATATCGCCCGATTGCCCGGGCGGATAGGCGTATTTGAAGGCGTTGGTCACCAATTCCGCAGCAACCACCCCAAGACTGATGCTTTGGTCTGTCGGCAGGGTAACCGGGTCGAGCACGCTCGTAAGCCTGGCCGTGTGGCCATCGTTGCGCATGGCGACACCAAGATTTTCCAGCATAACGCCCAGATAATCGTTCAATGCCACCGATGTGACGTTGCCCGAGGTGTAGAGGCTCTTGTGTATCTGCGATATGGCCTGGATCCGGGCCTCGGTTTCCTTCAGCGCACCCTTGGCGGACTCATCTGTGACTGTCTTTGACTGCATGTTGACCAGCGCCCCCACGAGTTGAAGACTGTTGGCCACGCGATGATTGACTTCGGCCAGCAAGACTTCTGCTCGTTCACGCGCGAGCGCCAGCTCCTGGGTCCTTGTTTCAACACGATCCTCAAGCGTGAGGTTGATTGCACGCACTTCGTCGCGCGCCTGTGCGATCTCCTGCCTGTTGCGATAGACTGTGAAGGCCACCGCGCCCACCACGAGAAGGATGACGCACGCCGCGACGATGGATACCCATCGCAGCATGGCGGCGTTGCGCTGCTGCTCGGTTCCGAACAGGGTGGAGTTTTCGTCGGCATCCAGCATGGCCGCGTACAGAAAGACGTTGACCTCATCCATCAGCGCCTTGCCGCGATTGCTTCGGATCATCGACAGAGCCTCCGCGTCGGAGCCGGCGCGCTTCAGCCCGATGCTTTGGTCCATTTCGGCGAGCTTTTCATCCACGACGTCTCGCAGCCTGGGCAGGAACGGCGGCGGCTGGGACACAGTGGCGGCCAGGCGTGCGAGATCGGACATTTGCTGCCGGGCACGCGCTTTGGCCGTGTCATAGGGAGCCAGGTAGATCTGGTTGCCGGTGAGAAGGTAACCGCGCTGGCTGGACTCCGCCGTCCGCAACGCATCGCGCAGTTCAACCGCGGCGATGCGGGTGTCTCGCTGCGACGCCGTTTCCTGGAAAAGGCTGTTGGACCGCTCACCGAGCCACACCGTCATTCCAACCATGGCGAAGAGTGCGAGAAAGCCGATGACAAGGCCCCCGGCGATACTCAAGGCGAGGCGATTGCTTGCCATATTCGTGGTCACTTGATGCCTCGCGCGCGGCGGCGCCCCCTCGCCAACGCCAAGCTTGGATAACATGGCATCGGAGTGTCAGCTATGGGTCGAGGCTGTGTAAAAAGGGAACGGCGGTTGCGGGGATGAAGATGAGCAGACTGTCTCCAGAAGGGAACCGGAGCTCCTGTCCCCTTGTCTTGCACCTGCAACGCCCCGCCGCCCAACGCGCCGACCAGATCGACAACGCCCTCATCGCCGCCGCAGCCCAAGCGACGTCCTGAAAGGCGGGACAGGCACCGCTACCCGCCCGGGTGCAACCCCGGGGCTTCCTGGCCCGTGCGCTCGACATATTCGGTATAGCCGCCGCCGTACTGATGGACCCCCTCTGGGGTCAGCTCCAGCACCCGGTTCGACAGGCCCGCCAGGAACCGGCGGTCGTGCGAAACAAACAGCATCGTGCCCTCGAAATCCGCCAGGGCCGCGACCAGCATCTCCTTGGTCGCCATGTCGAGGTGGTTGGTCGGCTCGTCGAGCACCAGCAGGTTGGGCGGATCGAACAGCATCCTGGCCATCACCAGCCGCGCCTTCTCGCCTCCGGATAGCACGCGGCAGGGCTTCTCGACATCGTCGCCGGAGAAGCCGAAACACCCCGCCAGGGTGCGCAAGGCTCCCTGGCCCGCCTGCGGGAAGGCGCTGTCCAGCGACTCGAAGATCGTCTCCTCACCGTCCAGCAGATCCATCGAGTGCTGGGCGAAATACCCCATCCGCACCCCGGCCCCGATGCCCACCGTGCCCCGGTCTGGCGCGGTGGCGCCGGCCACCAGTTTCAACAGCGTCGACTTGCCGGCCCCGTTGGCGCCCAGCACGCACCAGCGCTCCTTGCGGCGCACCAGGAAGTCGAGACCCTCATAGATCGGCTGGGCCCCGTAGCCCTTGTGGACGCCCCGCAGGCTGATCACGTCGTCGCCCGACCGGGGCGGGCTCCGGAATTCGAACTGCACCGACTGGCGACGGCGCGGCGCCTCAACCCTGTCGATCTTGTCCAGCTTCTTGACCCGGCTCTGCACCTGGGCGGCGTGGCTGGCCCGCGCCTTGAACTTCTCGATGAACTTGATTTCCTTGGCCAGCATCGCCTGCTGGCGCTCGTACTGCGCCTGCCGCTGCGCCTCGCCGAGCGCCCGCTGCCCCTCGTAGAAGTCGAGATCGCCGGAATAGCTCGTCAAGGTTCCCGCATCGATCTCCACCACCTTGCCGATGATGCGGTTCATGAAGGCGCGGTCGTGCGAGGTCATCAGCAGGGCGCCGTCATAGTTCTTCAGGAAGGCCTCGAGCCAGATCAGGCTTTCCAGGTCGAGGTGGTTGCTGGGTTCGTCCAGCAGCATGCCGTCGGGTCGCATCAGCAGGATGCGGGCCAGAGCCACGCGCATCTTCCAGCCGCCGGACAGCA
>JBKJSF010000171.1:0-6618 GCA_046595895.1 Caulobacter sp.
GCTACCGGCCTCCACCGCCACCGCTATCTGCGGCCTCTCCAGCGCCCGCGACGCCATCACCCTGCTGGCCCGCGCCAAGGAGGAGACGGGGGACGCCGTCGAGGCATTTGAGCTGATGGGCCGGGCCGGCGTCGGCTATGCCTTGAAGAACATCCCCGGCCTGCGAGAGCCGTTGGAGGGGACGCATCCCTGGTACGTGTTGGTCGAGACCACCAGCGGCGAGCCCGGGTTCGCCGAGGCGGCCCTTGAGCGGCTGCTGGCCCACGCCCTTGAAGACGGCCTGATCGCCGACGCCGCGGTCGCCCAGACCAAGACCCATGCGCGCGCCTTCTGGGCGGTGCGCGAGAACCAGTCCGGCGCACAGAAGGCCGAGGGCGCCGCCTGGAAGCACGACGTCTCGGTGCCGGTCTCGAAGATGGCTGAGTTCATCGAGCGGGCGACGGCGATGGTCGAGTCCTTCAGTCCCGGAGTGCGCGTCGTCGCCTTCGGCCACGTCGGCGATGGCAATGTCCACTACGATGTGCTGCGCGGGGAGAATGACACGGACGAGGCCCACAACGCCCTGCGCGACGAGGGCTCGCGCCGGGTGCATGACTTGGTCGCCGAACTGAACGGCTCGATCAGCGCCGAACACGGCCTGGGCGCCGCCAAGACGGCCGACGCCCTGCGCTACAAGAGCCCCATCGAGGTCGAGGCCCTGCGCGCCATCCGCGCAGCGCTCGACCCCAAACGGATCATGAATCCCCGGGTGCTGTTCTAGCGTCCTCGAAGGGGTTCAGCTGGGCCGCCTTGGCGTCCCGCCTGGCCTTGCGGGCCCGCCAGATGCCGAGGGCCGCGCCGATCGGCAGCGAGAAGCTGATCACCCAGGTGTCGAAGGCCGATCCGCCGCTCACCGCCCCGGCGCCAAGCAGCTGGAACGAGATCGGTGAGAAGCCGAAGGCCCCGCTCGCCCAGTCGATGCTGAACTGCATAAAGCCCAGCAGGCTGAGGATGGCGAAGGCCCACTTCCATTTGAACTTCGGCGCGCGCAGCACGGTGATGAAGCCCAGCAGGCAGATCAACGGCGACAGGATCGCCCCGGCCAGCACCGCATAATGCAGCGGCGAGCGCCCCTGAAGGGTGAATTTCGCGGCCGCCAGCTCGGCGTTGGTGGCGACCCGTACGTGGAACCCCTTCACCCGCCAGGGCTTGCCGGCCGCCGGCCGGGCCAGGGTGGTGTCAGCCAGAGCGACATGGGTGGCGTAGGTGTATTCCCGGACGATGGAGGCCTGTTCGCCGCCGCCGCCGAAGAAGACCTGCCAACGCAGGGTGCGGCTGGCGGTCGGCTTGGTCTTCGGGATCAGGGTCTGTAGCTGGGCGACCGCCTGGCGGGCCTCGGGCCCCTGAAGCTCCGCCGTGCCCCGGGCCTGCAGTCCATCGACATCGCCGGCCACGACCTGGTCATGGGTCCGAACGGCCGCCGCCTCGGCGTCCTTGGGGACGCCGGGCGGCCCCGAGCAGGCGGCCGCCAGCATCACGGCCATGACCAGGCCAAACCACTTCACCGCACCCATCGCAAGGACCCCTCATGCCGGCGCCGACACTGCTGGGCGAAGGTCCACCGGTCAACACGCATCCGGGGGCTGGCCTTCCGTGCGCACCGGGCCTATCTGCCGCCCCATGTTGATGGTCATCTCTCCCGCCAAGGCGCTGGACTTCACCGCGCCGCCGAAGCCGTTGCCGCTCACTGAGCCGCGGCTGAAGGCCGACACGGTCGAGCTGGCCAGGATCGCCAGGGGCCAGAGCGCCCGCCAGCTCAAGCGGCTGATGCACCTGTCGGACGCCCTGGCCAGCCTCAACCACGCCCGCTTCCAGGCCCTCGACCCCGCCGCCGGGGACGGGCTGCAGGCGGCCGTGGCCTTCAACGGCGATGTCTACACCGGGCTCGCCGCCCGCACGCTCGACAAGGTCGCCTTCGCCTGGGCCCAGGACCACCTGCGCATCCTGTCGGGTCTCTACGGCCTGTTGCGCCCGGCCGACGCCATCCAGCCCTATCGGCTGGAAATGGGCACGCGGCTGAAAACCAAACGTGGATCGAACCTCTATGATTTCTGGGGCGACAAGGTCGCGCGCCAGCTCAACGACGACGCCCGCGGCCACGCCGACCCCAGCCTCATCAACCTAGCCAGCCAGGAGTATTTCGGCGCGGTCGATGCCGCCGCCCTCAAGCTGCCGGTCATCACCTGTCGCTTCCTCGAGGAAAAGGACGGCGAGACCCGCCAGATCAGCTTCTTCGCCAAGCAGGCGCGCGGCCTGATGGCCCGCTTCGCCATCGACCAGCGCATCGAAAAGGCCGCCGACCTCAAGGCCTTCGACACCGCCGGCTACGGTTTCAAGGCCGCGCTCTCCAACGACGGCGAATGGGTCTTCGCCCGCCCGCAGCCGCCCCCGGCGGCGCAACTGCGGGCCGCCTCTCGTATTTCATCAAAAGATGAATTATAGCCGCTCGAATGACGCGGCGCGAAGGTCTATGCTGCGCCGCACAAAAGTCGGAAGACGTCGGAGCGCAACCATGGACTACGGGCTGAAGGGCCAGGCGGCGATCGTCACCGGCTCGACCAGCGGCATCGGCTTTGCGGTCGCGCAGGCCCTGGCCGCCAACGGCGTCGATGTGGTGCTGAATGGCCTGGGCGATCCGGCCGCCATCGAGCAGACCCGCGCCGAACTCGAGACGGCTGCCGGCGCCCGCGTCCGCTACCATGGCGCCAACATGACCGACGGCGCTCAGATCGCCGACATGGTCGCCTACGCGCACAAGGAATTCGGCCGCCTGGACATTCTGGTCAACAACGCCGGCATCCAGTTCGTCTCGCCGATCGACAGCTTCCCGCTCGAAAAGTGGGACCAGATCATCGCCATCAACCTGAGCTCCAACTTCCACGCCATCCGCGCCGCCCTGCCGATCATGAAGGCCGCCGGGCGCGGCCGGATCATCAACATCGCCTCGGCCCACGGCCTGGTCGCCAGCCCCTTCAAGGGCGCCTACGTGGCCGCCAAGCACGGTGTGCTCGGCCTGACCAAGACCGTCGCCCTCGAGGTCGCCGAGGCCGGCATCACCTGCAACGCCATCTGCCCGGGCTACGTCCACACCCCGCTGGTCGATGGCCAGATCAAGGACACCGCCAAGGCCCGCGGCCTGACCGAGGCCGCCGTCGTCCGCGACGTCATCCTGGCGGCCCAGCCCAGCAAGCAGTTCATCACCTTCGACCAGCTGAACGGCATGCTCCTCTATCTGGCCAGCGACGCCGGAGCGGGGGTCAACGGGGCCCACATCCCCATCGACGGTGGCTGGACGGCGGGCTGATCGCGCGCCTACAGCATCGGCCATGAGCCAACAGCCCCGCCAGGAGCCGACGCCGCGGCGTCCCGTCGCCACCGTCGGCGTGGTCTGTCTTCGCGGCGACGAGGTGCTGCTGATCAAGCGCGGCAACCCGCCACGCCAGGGTCAGTGGAGCCTGCCCGGCGGCCGGCTGGAGTGGGGTGAGACGCTGCAGGCCGGCGCCCTGCGGGAACTGGCCGAAGAGACCGGCGTCAGCGCCGAGATACTCGGGCTGATCGACGTCGTCGACGGGGTGATGACCACCCGCCACTACATCATGGTCGACTACGCCGCCCGCTGGACGGCCGGCGAGCCGGTGGCAGGCGACGACGCGGCCGATGCGCGCTTCTTGGCGCTGGACGAGGCGCTGGCCATCGTCGAGTGGGAGGAAACCCGCCGGGTGATCCGGGAAGCGGTCGAACGCTTTGGAAGCGCTTGACGACCGCCGCGTAAGGCGCGGTTGATAGCGCAACGACGGGCGGCGAACGGCCCGCGGGAGAACGCCATGACCCTACACACCCCTCTTTGCGACCTGCTGGGCGTCGAGCATCCGATCATGCTGGCCGGCATGGGCGGCGTCTCCTATGCCGAGCTGGCGGCGGCGGTGACCAATGCCGGCGGCTATGGCGTGCTGGGCATGGCCGGGCGCGGGCCCGACTTCATCCGTGAGCAGATGCGGGCCGTCCGCAAGCTGACCGACGGCCCGTTCGGCGTCGATCTGCTGGCCGCCACCCCCGACAGTCTGACCGCCAGCGTCGATGTGATCATCGAGGAGGGCGCCTCCGCCTTCATCGCCGGCCTCGGCGTGCCCATGCCGATCATGGAAAAACTCAAGAACGCCGGCCTCAAGGTGATGGTTGTCTGCGGCGCGGTGAAACATGCGGTGAAGGCCGAGCAGGCCGGCTGTGACGCGGTCATCTGTCAGGGCGGCGAGGGGGGCGGCCACACGGGCCTGGTCGGCACCCTGCCGCTGGTCGCCCAGGCGGTCGAGGCGGTGAAGATTCCCGTCGTGGCGGCCGGCGGCCTTTACGACGGTCGGGGGCTGGCCGCGTCGCTGGCGCTGGGCGCCGTCGGCGTCTGGATGGGCACCCGCTTCATTGCCTCGACCGAGGCCCATGCCGGCGAGCTCTACCGCCAGACCATCGTCGAATCAGCCGACGAGGACACCGTCCGCACCCGCTGCTACAGCGGCAAGCCGATGCGGGTGCGCAAGAACCCCTATGTCGACGACTGGGAATCGCGGCCGGGCGACATCCAGTCCTTCCCGATCCAGGCCGGCATCTCCATCCAGAACAACGCCATGGGCGGCATCGGCGGCCAGACCGAGAACCTCGACCCCGACAAGAGCTGCTTCGCCATGGGCCAGAGCGCCGGTGGCGTGCACGACGTCCTTCCGGCCGGCGAGATTGTCCGCCGCATCATGGCCGAGGCCGAGGCCTCGATCAGCCGAGTTGCGGCGATCCGGGGGCGGCAACCGACGACGGCCTGACACGGGGTCTAAAAAGATAACGTTTTCAGCGGTTTAAATACTCTCTGACTAGCCTTGACGCACTGCAGCAGGGTCTATAGGTTCCGCGCCGATCAAGCCGGGCCCGGAGGGTGTTCTTCCAGGCCGTTTGCAGAGCTGACCGCTCCCATGCCCAGGGTCGACGAAAACCGCGAAGAGGCGCTGAAACGCCTCGACGAACGGGCCGCCGCACTCCAGGCGCGCACCGCCAAACCCGCATCGCACGCGGCTGGCGAGGCGGCGGCCGGCCAGGCATGGCGGATCATTGCTGAGCTGTTGGGCGGCGTGCTCATTGGCCTGGCGTTCGGGGCTATCGTGGACTGGTTTTTGCCGACCAGACCGTGGGGCATGATCGGTGGGGTCATTGGCGGGTTCGCGCTTTCGCTTTGGATGGCGAAGCGCACCGCTGATCGGCTGATGGCGCGGGCGAAGGCGGAGCAGGGCGATACCCCGCTTCCCGTGATCGCCGACGACGAAGACGAAGATTAAGGAGCGATAGGCCCGTGGCCGATCCGTTGCATCAGTTCCAGATCCAGAAGATCGTCGATCTTCCTGACGTCACCGTGCCCGTGCTCGGCACGGTCGATCTGGCCTTTACCAATTCGCACCTGGCGATGACGCTGGCCTTTGTCGCCGTCGTCGGGTTCATGAGCCTGATCACCGCCAGCGCCAAGGTGGTCCCCGGCCGTCTGCAGAGCGTCGGTGAGACGTTGTTCGGCATGATCGACAACCTGACCAGCTCGATCATCGGTCACGAGGGCCGCAAGTACGCGCCGTTCGTCTTCACCCTGTTCACCTTCATCATGGTGCAGAACTTCCTCGGCCTGGTGAATGTCCCGGGCGTGGTGCACCTGTTCACCGCCACCTCGCAGCTGGCGGTCACCGCCACCTACGCCCTCCTGACCATCGGCCTGGTGCTCATCGTCGGCTTCGGCAAGCATGGCCTGGGCTTCTTCAAGCTGTTCGTGCCCAGCGGCGTGCCGTGGGTGCTGCTGCCGGTTATCATCCTGATCGAGTTCGTCTCCTTCCTGCTGCGTCCCGTGACCCTGATGCTGCGTCTGTTCGGCAACATGATGGGCGGCCATGTCGCCCTGAAGGTGTTCGCCGGCTTCGTGGCCACCGCCGCCGCAGGATCGATCGGCTTCATTGGCCTTGGCGTGGGGCCCCTGGCCTTCGGCATGGTCACGGCCCTGACGGCTCTCGAGTTCCTCGTCGCCTTCCTGCAGGCTTTCGTCTTCGCTGTTCTGACCACCATCTATCTCAATGATGTGGTCAACCTCGGCCACGGCCACTAAAAGCGGCTCAAACCGACCAACCCTGAACCTTTAAACCAAACTAGGACTAGACTCTCATGGATCCTCAAGCCGCCAAGTTCATCGGCGCGGGCCTCGCGACCCTGGGCATGATCGGCGCCGGTATCGGCGTGGGCACCATCTTCGGCAACTTCCTCGCCGGCGCCCTCCGCAACCCGGCCGCCGCCGCCGCCCAGATCGGCAACCTGTTCGTCGGCGCCGCCCTGGCCGAAGCCCTGGGCATTCTTGCCTTCGTGCTCGGCATGCTGATCCTCTTCGGCTAAGCGCGTTTCTGACTAGGCTGGCGTGACCGTCTCCATCGAGGGGCGGCGCGCCGCACTGGGACATCGGTATGGCCACTTCTGATCCGCACGCCACCCCAAGCACGACTACGGGGGCGGGCGAAACCCACGCGACCACCGAAGCCGCACACGACAGCGGTGGCGGCGGCTTGCCGCAAC
>JBKJSF010000139.1:0-11723 GCA_046595895.1 Caulobacter sp.
GGTCGAGTAGCGGGTCAGGACCCGGCCCATGAAGATGTCGTCCAGCTCGCGCATCCGGGGGATGGAGCGTTCCAGAACAACCACCTCGGCGTTAAGGCCCATGGCCATGCGGGCCGCATTGAGGCCGACGACGCCGCCGCCCAGCACCAGCACGCGGGCCGGGGCCACGCCCGGGACGCCGCAGAACAGCAGACCCATGCCGCCGTTATGCTTCAGCAGGGTCTCGGCGGCCGAGAAGACGGCGATCCGGCCGGCGACTTCCGACATCGGGGCCAGCAGCGGCAGGCCGCCCTTGGCGTCGGTGACGGTCTCATAGGCGATGGCGGCGCAGCCCGAGGCGATCAGGCCTTCGGTCTGGGCCGGGTCGGGGGCCAGATGGAGATAGGTGAAGAGGATGTGGCGCGGCTCGAGGCGCTCCCACTCGACCTTCTGCGGCTCCTTGACCTTGATGATCAGGTCGCTGCCGGCGAAGACGGCCGCCGCGTCGGGGGCGATCTGGGCGCCCGCCCGGACGTAGGCCTCGTCGGCATAGCCGGCGCCGGCGCCCGCCGAGGTTTCGATCAGGACCTGGTGACCCCGCGCGACATACTCGC
Source organism: Caulobacter sp. (assembly GCA_046595895.1). Classification (GTDB taxonomy): domain Bacteria; phylum Pseudomonadota; class Alphaproteobacteria; order Caulobacterales; family Caulobacteraceae; genus Caulobacter. The sequence continues at coordinate 594 of JBKJSF010000139.1, forward strand.
GGACCGCCGTGGGCGGCAGGCCCACGCGATGTTCGCCAGGTTTGATCTCCTTGGGCACGCCAACGCGCATGAGTTTCCTCCTAAGGGTAGGGTTTGCGGGGCCTTTGCCCCTCCTATCCTGCTAGGTCAAGAACGCTTGTTGCGCGAAGCGGTGGCCCGGCGGTGTTAATTTGTCCGGAATGGCGCGCAGACGGCGTTGCGCGCGCCGTCGAGTTTGACCCGGGTGTCGACGAAGGTCTTCATGGTCCGGCCGAGCGAGGCGGCCTGCTCCGGTGGCAACTCCGCCTGCAGGGCGGCGCATTCCCTGACGATGTGCGCCTGCATGATCAGCAGTGTCATCTGGCCATCCATGTCGTCGCACTGCTTGCGCTCTTCCAGGCTGGGCGCCTTGAGGGTGCGGGCGACCTCGACGGCCTCCTTCAGCCTGTCCATGGCCGGCTTGAGGCCGGTCTTGCAGAGTTCGGCCTGGCTGGCGACGTCGGCCCGGGCGGAAGCGGCGCCGCCGCCGGCCAGAAGGCCGGCGAATAGCAGGGCGGCAATGGTCTTCGACGTCATTGAATGATCCTTGAATCTGCGGAGGCCACCCTGCGGACAGATACCGCCGGCCGCGCCCTCAACAAAGGGGGTCAGCCCGGGTTGGCGGCCTCGCAGACGGTCAGCCTGGACTCGGCGATGGCCTCGCGGTCGTATTTCAGCTCGGTGAGCAGGCCAATCACGGTCGCCTCGTCCTGCCCTTCAAGAGGAATGCCTTCGCAGACGGCGAGGTTGCGCGCATCGTCCTTGAGGACGACGTCGTGCCGGGTCATGGCGGCGCAGAAGGCCCTGTAGTCGGCCCCGGCCAGATCCATGCCCTGGCCGTCAGCCAGGGCCGCCTCGGCGTGTTCGGTGGCCGGTTCGAGCACACGCATGCACTGCTTGAGGCGTTTGGCCGTCAGCTTCTCGATCTTGCTGGCCGCCTGGACGGGAGCCGGCCCGATCACCGACCCGCCCAGCCCCGCCAGCGCGATCCCCAGAACGGCAAGCGCCGTCATCTTCGCCTTGATCATCAGTTTCCCACTCGCAGGGCCCAATCCGATGATCTGGCCGAACTAAACGTCAATTTGGCGCCCGGTCGCGTCCCATGAAAGGGGGGCGCTCAAAGCTGCCGTTCCGCCCGGAGCGGCAGCTTGTCGAAGCGACAGCCATTATAGCAGGATTTCGTCTGGGTCCAGAACGTAAGCGATTGAAAAAGCATGCAATTTGTATTGTGATGGTCTGGTGGGCGAGGCTGGATTCAATACGGATGGCGTTATGGTTTCATGGGTCTGACGTACGGGTTTTGTTGGGGGTCTGGTCAGAACTGTCCGGGCGGCTGACCGATGACGTCCTTCAGATTGCCGCTCGCCGTGGCCCGAGCTTTCCTTGCCGCCAGGCAATCCAGAGCGTCGTCACGCCGACGACCGTGCAGATGACGACCGCCGGAAGCGACGCCTCCGGGCCGAACGCGCCGCCCGTCAGCCAATCCGGGAAGCCCGCGCGGGCGGTGCTCCTGGCCATCGCCGGCCCGAAGTCGCCACCGGAGACGGCCGCCCCGAACAGATAGCCTTGCGTGAAGTTCCAGGCGGCATGCACGCCGATCGAGACCCAGACCCGGCCGGTCAGGGCGTAGAAGGCGCCCAGCATGATTCCCGCCTCAAGGGCGATGCAGACGGCCGCGAAGACGCTCGCCCCGGGATTGGCGATATGCCCAAGGCCGAACACGGCGGCGGAAATGGCGAAGGCGACCCAGGGCCCGAAGGCGCGCCAGACCAGGCGCAGCAGGATGGCCCGGATCATGATCTCCTCGACCACTCCGGACTGAACGGCCCGGCCGATGGCGGTCCAGGCCGGCGCCGGACCGGCCCCGGCGATCTCGTACAGCCCGAAGGCGGCCATGACCGCCATCACCGCAGCGAACATCAGCACGCCGATCAACAGGCCGGCGGCGAGTTCCGGCAGCAGGGGCCGCAAGGCGATCTCGGAGGGCTTGCGGCCCTCGGCCAGCCAGACGGCCAGGCCATAGGCCGCCAGACCCGCCAGGGCGCCAATGACGTTGGCGGCCATCTGCAGGGGGCCGGAGGCCTTGGGCCACCAGTGGCCCAGGGCCTCCGCCGTCGACAGGGACACCAGGGCCACGAGGAAGAACAGCGCGACCGCCCAGCCCAGGGCTCGCAGCCAGCGCAGCATTCCGGGATGCAGGAACCGCCGCTCGCCGAGGTCGAGGGGATGCATGCGCAAGCCGCCCCTGGAGGGGGCGAGCGGCATGGCGGCGGCCGAGGGCATCGAGCCCATGAAAAGTCTCCGTTGATGTCGGGGGCCGGACATCAATCCGGGGTGTTGGTCGCCTCGGCGGCGGCGGCGGCGATGCGTTCCCCGAAGGGGCGGCGGTCAAGGGCCGCGATTGCTTCGGCGAGGAGGCAGGAGAGCGGAACGGAAAGCTCCGCATCCAGCTGGCCGGCGGCGGCGTTGGTGGCCGCCCATTGCCGCTCGAGCGCGGGGATCATCGCTTCGGCCTTTGGCGTCGCCAGCACGATCCGCTCCCGGCCGTCGGCGCCGGGCTTCAAAACGACGAGGCCCTCCCGGGCCATCTGGGTGACCGTCTGACTGGCGGCGGAATGGCTGACGCCGATGGCCAGCGCCAGGGTCTTGATGGAGGCCGGCCCCCTGTTCATCAGTCCCCGGAGCACCGGTGTGTAGCGGGGCCGCCAGGCAAGGCCCGCCGCGGCGTAGGCCGCCTCGACCTCGATGTCGAGCCGTTCGAGCAGGCTGCGGACGAGGGTGCCAAGGGTGGGGAGGGCGGTGGGCATGGCGACGATATATATAAGCGCTGTTATAGTTTGTCAATTCACCGCAGAACTATCCGCTTCGTCTGGCGATAGGCGGCGGGACCTTCGGTTGAAAGCCCTGTTTGCCTCAGCGAGGCTCGGGAACCCGGTTGGCCTTCGCGCCGCCGCTTCCGGCGAGGCGGCCATAGGTGATCACCTGAGCTGGGCCGTCTCCGGTTGAAACGGCCTTCAGGATGATGCCGCTGTTGGGACCGACCAGCCCTTCCGCCGTCGCGTACAGAGGGTCTCGATGACCGCCGCCGCGATCGAAAACCAGGCTGCCGCCAGCCTCGCCAGAAACGATCCTGAAGGGATCGACGCCCGGGAGGTCGGCGAATCTGTAGGTCCCTGAAAGGGTGGTAGCCCTCGTGCAGTTCGCGGTCAGGCCGCCGTCGCAGGTCGCGATGGGCGCGCCATCAGGGTGCCGATAGCGCGACTGAGGGTGCGCATGGACACCCCAGCGCCTCGGCCAACGTCGCCGGCGCGACGTTGGCGGCGGAGGGCCTGGATCAGGTCGAGCAGGCGTTGGGCGCGGGACGGCGGAGGAACTTCTGGAGAGGCGACCCGCGCCTCCTGACATGGTTTGACAGTCGGCGCCCTAGCGACGCGTTTTGGTCGTGTAGCGACCCGCCGTCAGTTGGGAGGGGGGGACCTGCTGGAGTTGTTCGAGGCTCTTCATCTGAATGCAGAGGGTGAACTCGGTATATCCCGGGGAATAGCCGTCGGCGGGACGCTGATCCCGGACCAGCTGCCGGTTCCGGGCCACCTGCGCCTTGAGCTCGTCGGCGTTCTTCTGCAACGCGTGGACGACGACATAGCGGACGATGGAATGGCGAACTTCCGTCTCGGAGTATCGACGGTCCACCTGCAGGGCGCCGCCGCTGGTGAAGGCGTAGCGGAAGCCTCGCCAGGCATGGGCGAATTGGGGCACATAGGCCCCGCAGGCCTGGATCAGATTGCCCACCGCCCAGTCGGGATAGGGCGGCGGCGGCGGAGCAGCCGAGGCCGCCTGGGGCGTCAGCCACAGGCCGGCCGCCAGCGCCAGGGCCGGCGCTATCCTTGCGCCTGATCGAGACCCGCTCATGGGGCCCCCTTCGAGCATTTGTAGAGATGGCTTTTCGGCAAGCCGCCGATGCTGTTGCGGCCCTTGCAGGCGCCGAAGACGATGTTGCGTCCGGACCCGCCTGCTGTTCCCTGGATCGGCCAGGAGACGCCGGGACCGATGGTCCACATGTTAGTGAAGCCACCGTCCTTGCAGTCGAGCCCCTCGGTGCACCAGAGCAGCTCGACCGGGTAGTCGCAGCTGTTGGTCAGGCTGACATTGTGGGCCGGGCTGGCGGGCTCCCGCGGCGTGATGCAGCTCTTGGCGTCCTCCCCCGGCTCCTCGAGCAGGAATGCACGGTCGCCGGGCCCGCCGCCGGGCTTTGAGAGGATGCCGTCAAGCATGGCCAGACCGCCGTCCCAGGCCGACTGGGTGATCCAGTCCGGCCGTTGCCCGACCTTCATCGGGTCGTTGCGGGGGTCGGCAAGCCAGGCCGCGGAGGGCTGGGTGGTGGCCACCGGCGGGGCGACCGTGCGGGCGGGCGGGGCCACCGTGCGAGCCTGCGGCGGCGGGGCCGTGGCGACGGGAGGGGGCGACACGCCGCCCCGGCCGACCATGGAGCGTATGCAGCGATCAAAGTCGAACCCCAGAATCATGTCCGGGATCATCGTGCGGTCCGGATGGGCACGGAACTCCGCCTGCCGCTCGCGCGTCGATTCCGCTAGGGTCGCTTCTTGTCGACGAGCCTCGGCAACGGTGAGGGCTTCCCAGTACCCGGCCCGCGACCAGACCGCGAGGTTCGAAACGAGGTCGTTTTCGTAGTTCTTCTGCGTCATGGCGGGGTTTCGGCGCCCCCAGGCCGGGAGAACGCGGTCGATCTGCCGTGCGCAGCCGTCAAGGACCCGGGCGGCATAGGACCTGTCGTATGGATACTGGTGATTGCGCTCATCGACCCGTCGGATGATCGCGTCCTTCGACCATCCGGTCTGGGCGGTGGCGGGGGTGGCGAGCAGCGCCGTGAACAGGCCGAAGGCCAGGAGCAGGGCAAGCTTGAAGGTCGGTGAGCGCTTCATATGAGGAGCAGATTAGTCGAACGGCGTTCAATGAATAGCCGTTATTCGTGCAGGAGGCTGACCTGTCCCTCCTCTGGCCCCGGGCGTCCAGCGACTGGGGCCCGCCAATAAGCGTATGGCGCTCCTGTCCCGGTATTTGCCCCCGGTATTTGCCCCCTGTCGACAGGGAGCCGGGTCCCCGTTCAACTATGTCGGGACCTTCGTAGACAAGTTGGAGGAAAGCCACAGGATCGGCGACCTGACTGAAATCTCTCAGCTGACCAAGCAGATCGAGAACCGGATTCAGGAGCTTGAAGGCAAGGGCGAAGCGTAGGCTGGAGTCTGGCTATGCGGGCTTCCGAGACGGGCGCTTGCCTGATGAAAATCTATATAGTGTCCCGGGATTTACCCGGATTTCGGCGCTGACGATACGAGCGTCCGTTGATCGTTCTCGATACCAATGTGGTGTCGGAACTGATGAAGCCCAGGCCCGACGACCCTGTGCGCGATTGGCTGACGCAGCTGCGCGACGAGCAGTTCGGCACGACCGCCGTCACCATCGCCGAGATCGAGTTCGGCCTGCGTCGCCTTCCGCCCGGGCGGCGCGGTTATGACCTGCAAAGCCGCTTCGAGACCTTCGCCGCCGCCTTGACCGTCCTGCCGCTGGATGACCTGGCTGCCCGGGAAACGGGACGTTTCCGGGCGATGCGCGCTGCCGCCGGTTTGTCCTGCCCTCCCTCCGGCATGACAATCGCCGTCATCACCGCCGTCGCGGGGGCGACGCTGGCGACGCGAAACACCCGGGATTTCGAGGGTTGCCGATCGAGCTTATTGACCCGTGACTGGCGGGTTGAGCGAACGGGCGCGGAAAGTGGCGTGTGTCCCCACTTCCTAGCGTCGGGCCAGCAGGGACGGTTGAAAGGGTTGGCTCAGCCAGGGAGGACCATCATCGGCCCGCCGGCGCCTTGGCCTTGATCTCTGTCAGCAGCCCCCGCACTCGCTTGGCGTTGGCGCCGAGGTCGCTGAGGCCGACGCGGGACGTCGAGCGAATGTCGACAATCGAGGACGCGGCGTCGGCGCCGGGGCGAACCCGGATGGTGACGTCATCCTTGAAGCCGAACCAGAAGGAGCCGGCGATCGCATCCACCCGGCCGGTGGCGGGGTCGGTATTGACCACCTTCAGGCCCTTGGCGGTGGCCGAGGTTGCCGCAAGCCGGGTGGCCTCGGCGACTGGCATGGCCAGAAGCAGCGACCGGATGTCCGGGTTGGCGGCCTGGCCGACCTCACCGACCGACTTGCCCTTCAGCATGGCGACCGGTGCGGTCATGGAAGACACGGGATTGCCGCCGCCTATCGCGGCGCGGGCGGCGATAACCGAGGGCTGGAACTGAGGCGGGTCCTGGATGTTGGTCGAGATGTCGTGGATCGGGGGAATGGTCTTTGCGCCGGCCATGACGCTGACCACGAAACCCAAGGCCAGTGTCGGTACAAGCAGCGCCACCAGGGCGCGGCCCCACCCCCGGCGCGGCTTGACCAGCACAGCCAGAAGCAGGCCGATCAGAGCGATCCCGAACACGCCGAACAGCACCAGCGCGCCCAGCTTGAAGACCAGCAGGCCAAAGCCGATCCGCCAGTCGAACAGCCCGAACTTGGTCCCAAGGGCGGCGATCAGGAAATAGACCGGCAGAAGCAGGGCCAGGATAAACGCCAGCCGCACCCAACCGTCGCGAAATCTCGCCATCGTTCTCTCTCCATGACCCGCAGCCGCTGGCTCGGGCATCTCTGTTGCAGGCCGGCAGGCATCGAGCGGCTCCCCGCCTGTCCGCCCGCTGTTTGACCCTAGCTGAAGCGCTTCAGGATGGACACCAGCCGCCGGGTCGGCGGCGAGAACAGCGCCCCTGAGTACCATTGCCCGGCCAGACGCTTGTTGATCTCGCCGCGTGTCGGATAGGGGGCGATCATGCCTGTCAATTGACTGAGCTTCAGCCCCGTCGTCATCGTCAGCACCCACAGCGGCAGATGGTCGCCGGCGTGGGCGCCGACCAGGGTCACCCCGAGGATCTTGCCGCGCTTCGTGGCGACCAGCTTGGCAAAGCCGCGAATGTCGCCCTCGGCCTGGGCCCGGTCGTTTTCGGCGAAGGGTTGCACCAGAACCCGGATGTCATCGCCATGCTCCACTCGCGCCTGGGCCTCCGTCATGCCGACCGCCGCCAGCTCCGGGTCACAGTATGTGACCCTCGGGACGATCAGGGCATCGGCGTTGATGGGCGCGGCGAACAGCGCCTTGCGCACGAACAGCGCAGCATGGGCGCCGGCGAGGTGGGTAAATTGACCGCGCCCGGCCGCGTCGCCAATTGCGAAGATCCGGCGATTGCTGCTGCGCAGCGTATGGTCGACCTTGACGCCGGACGCATCGAACTCAACACCGGCGGCCTTCAGATTCAATCCGTCCAGGCTTGCCCGCCGGCCGAGCGCGACCAGCAGGTGCGATCCGGAGATGCGACGCTCCCCCTCCGGCCCGGCCACCACAACCGTCGGCCCCGCTTCCACCCGCACGGCCTTGTGGCCCGGCAGACAGGTGACGCCGTCAGCGGTGAGCTGGTCGACGACCACGGCCGCGGCATCCGGCTCCTCCCGCCCCAGGACGGCGTCAGCTTCGATCACAGTGACTTTGGCGCCAAGCCGGCGAAACGCCTGACCAAGTTCGACGCCGATCGGCCCGCCACCCAGAACAATCAGGTGGTCCGGACAGGTCGTGAGTTCGAAGATAGTTTCGTTGGTCAGATAGGCGACCCCGTCCAGGCCGGGAATGGGCGGCGCGGCGGCGCGGGAACCGCTGGCGATGACAACCTTGCGCGCCGAAACCCGGGCGCTGTCGCTCTCGACGAGGCGCCGATCACGGAACCGGGCGGCCTCGCGGACGACGCGGACGCCCAGCCCCTCGAAGCGTTCCTGGCTGTCGATCGGCGCAATCCCGGCGATCACATGGCGCACCCGGGCCATGACGGCGGCGAAGTCGATGCTGACGCCTGAAGCCGTGACCCCCAGCGGCCCGCTGTGGGCCGCCACGTGGGCGGCGTTCGCCGCCGCGATCAGGGCCTTTGACGGCACACAGCCGTAGTTCAGGCAATCGCCGCCCATCTCGCCCTTTTCGAACAGAACGACCTTCAGCCCGAGCTGAGCGGCGCCGGCGGCGACCGACAGGCCGGCCGATCCCGCACCAATGATCGCCAGGTCGGCCCGGATGAGTTGCTGCTTCACGACAGCTCCCCCTTCGGGCGACGAAACCGCTGGAACAGGGTGGTGGCCAGCGACAGCAGGCCCAGGGCGACCAGGGGACCCAGAACATAGGGCTCGAAGATGATTTTGAGATTTGGCTCACCGCCCCGGGCGAGGACCTTGCCGATTCCGGCGCCGACGCTGGCGTAGATGAAGGTCGCGGGCATGATGCCGATCAGGGTGGCGAGGGCGTAGGCGCGAAGCGGCGCGTTGGCCAGCGCAGAGGCGACGTTGACCAGCCAGAACGGCGCCAGCGGGATCAGCCTCAGGGTCAGGATATAGCCGAACGCCCCGTCCCTGACGCCGTCCATCACGGCCTTGAGCCTGCCCCCCGAGGCTTCCGCCCGCTCGCGAAGGGCCGCGCCCAGCGAGGTGCGGACAATGGCGAACACCAGGATGGCTCCGGTTGTGGCCCCGACCACCGTCGCCGAACCGCCCAGCCAGGTTCCGAACAGAAATCCGCCGGCCAGGGTGAGGAACAGGGCGCCGGGAATGCTGACTGCCGTGGCGGCGGCATAGACGGCGACGAAGATCAGCAGACTGAGGATCAGATTATCGGCCACGAAGTCGCGAAGCAGGGCCTCGTGGGTGCGGAGCGAGTCCAGGCTAAGATACCGTCCGGCCCCGCTGGCGAACACCGCGACGACCACGACGATCAGCAGCAGCAGCGGTCCATATCGTTTGAGCATAGGTCTCTTTCCCCCGCCGGACGTGATCACCCGTCGACTATCGGTGCTGGAATTTGGTCGCGCGCAAGCTAAGTCAAGTTACTGGAGGCAAAGGGGCGGGCATGCCACCCTTGTCTGTCGGGGCGTGCCGCCGGCTGCTCCCCTGTCTGTCCGGCAATGTGAACGGTGCGATGACCTTGAACCAGCGAATAGATGCGCACCCGGACGAGGGCTTGTCGCAATCGCCGTTCTCCTCCCCTCATGCGCCGGCGATAGATAGCCGAAAGTTCCGCGACCCGCTTTTCACGCTGGATGGTTCCCGGCGCGCCGCCGTGGCGCTCGAGGCGCTGGACACCCTGTGGTTCAACACCGGCACGCTCTGCAACATCGCCTGCGTGACCTGCTACATCGAGAGCTCGCCGCGCAACGACCGGCTGGTCTACCTGTCGACCAAAGATGTGACCGGCTACCTTGACGAGATCGAGAGCGGCGGGCTGGCGACCCGCGAGATCGGGTTCACCGGCGGCGAGCCGTTCATGAATGGCGAGATCATTGCGATGCTTGAGGCAGCGCTGGCGTCGGGCCGCCAGACCCTGGTTCTGACCAACGCCATGCGGCCGATGCGCCGGTTCGAACGCCAGCTTGTCGAATTGCGCGAGCGCTACGGCGACGCCCTGACCTTGCGGGTCAGCCTGGATCACTACAGCCAGGCCATCCATGAAGCAGAGCGGGGCGCGGATACCTGGAATGCCGCGATCGCCGGACTGGTCTGGCTGGCCGCGAACGGCTTTTCGCTGGCCATTGCCGGCCGGCGCCTGGGGGCGGAGTCTGAAGAGGCGGCCCGCGCCGGCTACGGCGCCCTTCTGAGCGGGCTTGGCATTGCCTTTGATGTCAGCGACCCCGCGCGGATGATTCTGTTTCCGGAAATGGACGCTACCCGTGACGCACCCGAGATCACCGAGGCCTGCTGGGGCATCCTGAACGTCTCGCCCCTAACCATGATGTGCGCCTCAAGCCGGATGGTCGTGAAGCGCAAGGGCGCCGGAGGGCCGGTGGTCGTGGCCTGCACACTCACCCCCTACGATCCGCAGTTTGAACTTGGCGCCACACTGGCTGAGGCGGCCGGGAGCGTCCCGTTGAACCATCCCCATTGCGCACGCTTCTGCGTGCTTGGCGGCGCCAGTTGTAGCGGGCGATGAGCGGCAGGGCCCGCATCTGCGTCATTATCCCGACCCTGAACGCGGCCAGCGACCTTCCGGCGACCTTGCGGGTCCTTGATCCGGCCGACGAGATTGTCGTTGTTGACGGGGGCTCGACGGACGACGGTCCGGCACAGGCTCTGGCGTCCGGAGCCCAGGTGTTGCGCTCGCCACCCGGACGGGGCGTTCAACTGGCGGCCGGAGCGGCACAGGCGACCGCCGAATGGCTGTTGTTCCTTCACGCAGACACAGTTCCCGCGCCGGGTTGGCGTGACGCCGTCGACCGCTATCTTCAGACGCCGGATGCCGCGCACAGGGCCGCAAGCTTTCGGTTCAGGCTGGACGATCCGTCGTGGCAGGCCCGGATCCTGGAACGCCTTGTCGCGATGCGAACGCTTGTCCTGGCGCTGCCGTATGGCGACCAGGGGCTGCTGCTCCATCGCCAGCTTTATCGGACGGTGGGCGGCTACCGGCCCCTGCGCCTGATGGAGGATGTCGATCTGGTGCGCAGGCTTGGCCGGGGTCGACTGGCGAGGCTCGAGGTTGTGGCGACGACGTCCGCGCGACGTTGGCGCCAGGATGGCTGGCTCCGGCGCAGCGCGCTGAACCTGCTCTGCCTGACGCTATTCAGTCTTGGAACGCCGGTGTCCATGATCGCGCGTCTCTATGGCCGCTGACCGCCGCCATCTTGTGATCTTTGCCCGAACCCCGGTGTTTGGCGTCGGCAAGCGTCGGCTTGCGGCCGGCATCGGGGAACTGGCGACCTTGCGGTTCCAGCGGTTCATGGTTGCCGACCTGCAGCGCCGCCTCGGCCGCGACCAGCGGTGGCGCACCTGGTGGGCCGTGACCCCCGATCGCGACAGTTTCGGGCGGACCGACTGCCTGCCACAGGGGAGCGGCGATCTGGGGCAGCGGTTGCGGACGGTCCTGAAGGCTCTGCCGCCGGGACCGGTGGTGATCATCGGATCGGACACCCCCGGAATCGCGCCGGCTGATATCGCCGATGCCTTCCACGGGCTCGGCGCAGCTGACGCGGTTGTTGGCCCG
>JBKJSF010000011.1:0-20515 GCA_046595895.1 Caulobacter sp.
ACCTGGTGTTCGCCGAGGTGAAACAGGCCTTCGAGGACGCCTTCACCGCCGTCTGGACCGGACGCACCGAGAACGACGGCTTCAACCGCCTGGTGCTGGAGCTGTCGATCTCCTGGCGCGACGCGGCGTTGATCCGCGCCCTGGCCCGCTATCGCCAGCAGTCCGGCCTCGACCCCAGCCAGCGGGTGCAGGAGGAGGCGCTGTCGGCCCACCCCGGGGTCACCCGGCTGATCCTCGACCTGTTCCGGACCAAGTTCCATCCGGCGGTTCATGCCGACCTGGCCGCCCGACGCCAGCAGGCGGCGGAGGTGATGACTGAGATCACCGAGGCCCTGCAACTGGTGCAAAGCCTCGACGACGACCGGGTGCTGCGCCGCATCGCCTTGCTGGTCGGCGCGATCCAGCGGACCAACTACTACCAGCCCGCCGCCGACGGTCGGCCCAAGCCCTATGTCAGCTTCAAGGTGGCGTCGCCGGAACTGGCCGACCTGCCGCTGCCCAAGCCTTATCGCGAGATCTTCGTCTGGGCGACCCATGTGGAGGGCGTCCACCTGCGCTTCGGCCCCGTCGCGCGCGGGGGCCTGCGCTGGTCGGACCGCCGCGACGATTTCCGCACCGAAGTCCTGGGTCTGGTGAAGGCCCAGCAGGTCAAGAACGCCGTCATCGTGCCGGTCGGCTCCAAGGGCGGCTTCTTCCCCAAGCAGCTGCCGCGCGGCGGCTCGCCCGACCAGATCCGGGCCGGCGGCATCGCCGCCTACACCGTCTTCCTGTCGGGGCTGCTCGACATCACCGACAACATCGATGCGGGCAACGAGGTCGTCCGGCCGGCCGGCGTCATCGCCCATGAGGACGACGATCCCTATCTCGTCGTCGCCGCCGACAAGGGCACGGCCACCTTCAGCGACATCGCCAACGAGGTCGCCATGTCCTACGGCTTCTGGCTGGGCGACGCCTTCGCCTCCGGCGGTTCGGCCGGCTACGACCACAAGGTCATGGGCATCACCGCCCGCGGCGCCTGGGAAGCGGTCAAGCGGCACTTCCGAGAGGCCGGCAAGGACATCCAGACCGAGCCCTTTACCGTCGTCGGCGTCGGCGACATGTCGGGCGACGTGTTCGGCAACGGCATGCTGCTCAGCAAGCAGATCAAGCTGTTGGCCGCCTTCGACCACCGCCACATCTTCCTGGACCCCAACCCCGACCCGGCTGTCAGCTGGGAAGAACGCGACCGCATGTTCAAACTGCCGCGCTCCAGCTGGGAGGACTACGACAAGGCCCTGATCAGCCAGGGCGGCGGCGTCTTCGCCCGCTCCCTGAAGACCATCCCGATCACGCCGGAGGTCAAGGCCGCGTTGGACCTCAAGGCCGACGCCGTCACCCCAAACGAGCTGATGACCGCCATCCTCAAGGCTCGCGCCGAACTGCTCTACCTCGGCGGCATCGGCACCTATGTGAAGGCCAAGCGCGAGAGCCACGCTGACGCCGGCGACAAGGCCAGCGACGGCATCCGCGTCGATGCGCCGGACCTGCGGGTCAAGGTGATCGGCGAGGGCGCCAACCTCGGCCTCACGCAAGCCGGCCGCATCGAATTCTCCCGCATTGGTGGAGGAGGGGCCGGCGGCCGCATCAACACCGACGCCATCGACAACAGCGCCGGGGTCGACAGCTCCGACCATGAGGTCAACATCAAGATTCTCACCGGCATGATCGAGCGCGCCGGCAAGCTCGACCGCCCCGCTCGCGACACTCTGCTGGCCTCGATGACCGACGATGTCGCAGGCCACGTCCTCGCCCACAACTACGACCAGACCCTGGCCCTCTCCCTGCTGCAACAGGACGCGGCCGGGGAGATCGAAAACCACGCCCGCTTCATCGCCGAGCTGGAATCCGACGGCAAACTCGACCGCCGGGTCGAGGGCCTGCCCGACGCCATGGCGCTGCAGGACCTGGCTAAGGCCGGCCAGGGCCTCACCCGCCCGGAACTGGCCGTGCTGCTCGCCTATGGCAAGCTCGACCTGTTCAGCGACATGATCGCCACCAAGGGGCCCGACGATCCGGCCTTCCGCGCCATTCTTCAGGGCTACTTCCCGCAAGGCGTCCAGCAATACGCCGAGGAGATGGACCGCCATCGCCTGCGCCGCGAGATCATCGCCACGGTGATGAGCAACGAGATCGTCAACCGCTGCGGCCCCACCTTCGCCAGCCGGTTGAAGGCTTCCGCCGCCGCCGATGACGCCGCCCTTATGATCGGCTTCGAGGCCGGTCGCCGGATCATCGGCTTCGACACTCTGTGGAACGACGTCGAGGCCCTGGACGGCAAGGCCTCGGCGCAGGGTCAGCTGTCGCTGTTCCGGGCGCTCAGCCACGTGCTGCGCAGCCAGACCTACTGGATGGCCCGCCGCGCCAAGGCCGGCGACTCCGTCCAGGCCCTGGTCGATCGCTATCAGCCGGCCATGGCCGAGCTGGCGGCCCTGACCCCGGCCATCCTCTCGCCCTTCGAGCAGAAGGCGGTGGCCCGCCGGGCCAAGGCCTTCGCCGCCGACGGCGCGCCGGAATCCCTGGCCACGGCGGTCGCGGCGCTGCAGCCGCTGACCACCTCCGCTGACCTGATCGACCTGGCCGCCGCCCAGAACTGGCCGGCCGTCTCCGCCGCCCGCGTCTACCACCAGGTCGGCGCGGCCTACTTCTTCGACAAGCTGCGGGCCGTCGCCGGGGAGAAGCGCGGCGGCGATCACTACGAGCGGATGGCCGTGCGCCGCCTGATCGAGGACATGCTGACCGAGCAGACTGCGGTGACTCGCGCGGTGATGACCTTCGCCGCCAATCCCCAGGCCGGCGAAACCCCCGAACAGGCCGCCCAGACCGTCAAGTCCTGGGCCGCCATGCACCAGGGGCCCGGCCGCGCCGTGCGCCGCACCGTGGAAGAGATCGAACACGCCGGCGGCGGCTGGACGTTTGCGAAGCTGACCATCGCCAACGCGGCGCTGCGGGAGTTGGCGGAGGACGCGGCGAAGTAGGGGGGACTGGTTCTTCGCGTCCCGGAGTCGCCGACAGAGACCCTGTCGGCGCCCGGAGTACCTGTCCCCGATCTGGCGCGGCCTGTCAGGGACAGGTACTCCGTCTCCGTTCGAGGCGTGGCCTGTGAAATTCGGGCGCGGACAACCAGTCCCCGGATAGCGCCACACCTCAGGCCTGATGTCCGCTAGATCGGGAACCTCGGTGACCTGGAACCGTTTGCCGACCAGTCGGCGACCAGACCAAAGTCGTCCGATGCTTGGCAGCCAGGGGGATTGATCATGAAAACCGCGGCGGCATTCACGGCGGTCGTCGATGCGCGTGACGCGGCGCGACACCTTGCCAACAAAATTCAGCAGGGACTCGGCCGGACGCCGCAGGCCATCATGATTTTCGCGGCCCCCACCTATGATCACCAGGCGCTTCTTGATGAACTCGCTGAACAGTGCCCGGATGCGCTGGTGATGGGCGCGTCATCGGCGGGTGAATTCATGAACCAGGAGCGGGGCGAGGGTCTGGCCTGCGCCCTGGGCCTAGCTGGCGAGGATGTTCGCTTTGGCATTGGCGTGGCGCGAGACATAGTCACCGACCCCGGCGCCGCGGCCCAGCAGATCGTCTCCGGATTCAGCGGGCGCACCGACTATAATTTCCCATACCGGTCCGCCCTGGTGATGGCGGACGCACTGGCCGGTCACGCCGACGCCCTGGTCGATGAACTGACCCTCGCCACCGGCGGGCAATACCAGTTCTTTGGCGGCGGCGCGGGAGACAACGCGCAGTTCCAGCGCACCTCCGTTTTCAGTGGCCGGGAGGTTTTGAACGGTGCGGCCGTCGCTCTGGAGATGCTGACGGACAAGCCCATCGGCGTCGGTGTCCGCCACGGGTGGGTCCCGGCGTCGGCCGCCTTCCGCGTGACCGAGGCTGACGGGATGAGACTTGTCAGCCTCAACGGTCTGCCGGCGGCCGAAGCGTTCGAGGCCCATGCCACGGCGACCGGGCAAGAGCTGGATCGGGCCTCTCCGATACCCTTCTTCCTGCACAATATTCTGGGCATCGTGGCGGGAGATTCCCATCGGCTGCGCGTGCCGCTCGCCATTCTCCCCGATGGTTCGGTAATGTGCGCCGCCGAGACGCCCCAGGGGTCTGTCGTCCACATCATGCGAGCCTCGGCGGCATCGGCGGTCGAGGCGGCGCAGGAAGCGACCCAGGCGGCGCTGGAGGCGCTGGGCGGGCACAAGCCACAGGTCGCCCTGTTCTTTGACTGCGTGGCGACCCGCCTGCGGATGGGCGATCAGTTCGGCGAAGAGGTCGCGACCGTGCGCAACCAGCTTGATGGCGCGGATCTGCTCGGCTGCAACACTCACGGCCAGATCGCCCGGGCGGAAGGTCAGTTCGAGGGGTTCCACAACTGCACGGCCGTCGTCGCCGTCTTGCCTGCGTGATCTCCGCGAGCCACGAGGATCTGACCCAGCTCATCTCGGCGCTCGCCGAAAGGCAGACGCGCGCCGACGAGGCGGCGGCACTCGCCAGACGCAGTGGCGCTGTTGACCTTGTCGTCCTGTTGAGGGACCCGGAACTGGGCATCCTGCGACCGGCCCCGGGATTTGCGCAAACACTGGCCGGGGGCCCAGCCTGGGCCGAACTCCTCGCCAGATGTGACACCGCCGGTGAGTTCCACGCCACCGTCGGCCACCCGGACGCGTCAAACCTGCAACCCGCCGACGTCTGGGTCGGGGTTGATGGGACAGTGCTGCTGCTCATCGGCGCCGAGCCGCGGGGGCGCGCCGGGGAACTTGCTAGCGCCTGCGGCCTGCTGATTGCGCTGTTGCGGTCCGAAGCCCGTGAAGACGCCGCCGTCGCCAACGCGCGTTCAGCCGGTGACGCGACCCGGCGGGCCACCGCGCTTGCGGCATCCCTCGACCACGCCAGGGCGCAGGTCGCGGGCAATGCTCGCGCCCTGCGTGAGGCCCTGGCCGAGGCGGCGCGTCTGAATGGCGAGCTCCGAACCCTCAACGAGACCTTGGAGCAGCGGGTCGAAGAGGAAATTGCCGAGCGGATGAAGGCGGAGGAAGCGCTTCGTCAGGCGCAGAAGATGGAAGCGATAGGTCAGCTGACCGGTGGCGTGGCCCACGATTTCAACAATCTGCTGACCGTGATCCTGGGCGGACTGGACAACATTGCCCGGCAGATCGACGCCGGTACGGTTGACCGTGACGATGGCCGCCTCCGCCGGGCCCTGGACATGGCCAGGCATTCCGCTGAACGGGCCGCGACCCTCACGGCCCGGCTGCTGGCCTTCTCCCGCCGTCAGGCGCTCGATCCCAAACCCCTGGAGGCCGACCGGCTTGTTCGGGACATCGGCGAACTCCTGCAGGGGTCGGTTGGAGAGCACATCCGTCTGGAACTGGTAGGCTCGCCCGGCCTCTGGCCGGCGCTGGCCGATCATAACGAGTTGGAGCAGGCGCTCCTGAACCTTGCCGTCAACGCACGGGACGCCATGCCCGCCGGCGGAAGGCTGACGATAGAGACGCAGAACGTCTTCCTGGACGAAGCCTACCTCTCCACGGTCCCGGAGCCGGTGTCGCAAGGCCAGTATGTCATGATCGCGGTCTCCGACACCGGGCAGGGCATGACAGACGATACGCTGTCTCGCGTATTCGAGCCCTTCTTCACCACCAAGGAGACCGGCAAGGGAACGGGCCTCGGCCTGAGCCAGGTCTACGGGTTCGTACGCCAGTCCGGCGGACACGTGCGGGTCTATAGCGAACTGGGACAGGGCACGACGGTCAACCTCTACCTGCCACGCTTCCTTGGGCAGGCCGCTGCAACCGCTCCCTCCGCGCCGCGTCCCGACATCTCGCTCCTGCGCGGAACCGAGACAGTGCTCCTCGTCGAGGACAATGACGGCGTACGCGCCTACTCGAGCGGCGTCCTGCGGGAGTTGAGCTACAACGTTATCGAGGCATGCGACGCCGCCAGTGCCCTGGCGGCTCTGAACGACCACCCCCAGATAGACCTGTTGTTCACCGACGTGGTGCTTCCAGGCGGCCTTCATGGTCACAAGCTGGCGGAGCAGGTGCGGGAGCGCCGGCCCAACGTGGCCGAGCGCGTCCGGCGCGTCCTGGACGGCTCGCCCGCAGGCTGAGGGCTGAGCCTTCAGACCGCCTCCAGGAACCCCCCGAATCGCGCGATGTTCGCCCGGAACAGCGCCTCATCCCGCCGCATCGGCGAGACGTTGAGCAGAATCTCCTGAGGTTGGTCGAAGGCGTGGGTGCCCTCGACGGTGATGGTCTCCACCGCGACGCCCGAAGCCCGGGCCCGGGCGTAGGCGGCCTCGTGCAGCTTCGGCGGGCCCAGGTGGTCGCGGCGGGCGATCACCCCCATCACCTTGGGTTTGTAGCGCCAGTCGCGCTTTGCCCCACGGGCGCCGAAGTTGACATAGGGATAGCTGAGGAAGGCGCCCTTCACCCCGTCCAGCAGGCCGGGACCGGCTCCGCCGATGCGGGCTTCGGCCTCGCTGGCCAGGGCCATGGTCATCAGGTCCATGATCGCCCAGCCGCCGTGGCTCCAGCCGGCCAGCACCACCCGGGTCGGATCGATGTCCGGGCGCTGGCCCATGCCGTAGATCGTCGCCAGGACGTCGCCGGCCCGCTCGAAGCCCCAGAACTGCGTCCCCGTGCAAACCAGGCTGAGGCCGTAGGCCCGGCTCCAACCGCGCGGCGCGAAGCTGTCGACGACGACCGAGCGCCAGCCGGCGCGGGTCGCTTCGGCGGCATAGTCGTGCAGATGCGCCTGCACCCCGCCGCAGCCGTGGAACAGCATGACGACGGGGCGCCGGGCGGCATCGTCCGGCCCGTGGACCGACGCGTGCGGCTCCAGTCTGTCCCAGCGGGCCTCCAGCGTGTCCATGCGTCTCCCCTTTTGTCTGAACCAACCATAGGCGAGGCTGCTCGCAAGACGCAAGTGAACAATCACTCACATTTGCAACTGTCCTTGTGTTCCCTCTATGTTCCAGACACAGTGAGCCGCCATCGAGGACCCGCCATGACCCAACAAGCCGACGCCGCCCGCACCCTGCTTGCCCTGCACCGGGCGCCGGCCGGTTTCATCGTCCCCAACGCCTGGGACGCCGGCAGCGCGGTGATCCTCGCCTCCGCCGGCTTTCCGGCCATCGCCACCACCAGCGCCGGCATCGCCTTTTCACTCGGCAAGCCTGACTACGGGGTCGGGACGCCCGGGCTGGCGGTAACCCGGGACGAGATGCTGGCCCGCATCGCCCAGGTGGTCGCCGCCAGCAGCGTGCCGGTCAATGCCGACCTCGAGGCCGGCTTCGGCGACGCCCCCGAAATCGTCGCCGAGACCATCCGCCTGGCCATCCAGGCCGGCGCGGCCGGCGGCAACATCGAGGATGTCGGCTCCGATCCCGGCGCCCTGATAGACGAAGGCCTGGCCGTCGAGCGGATCGCCGCCGCCCGAGCCGCCGGGGGCGAGACCTTCGTGCTCAACGCGCGCACCGACGCGGCCATGATGCCGGAAGCCGGCGGACTGGCCGAAGCGATCCGGCGCGGCAACCGCTACCTGACGGCCGGGGCCGACTGCGTCTTCGTCCCCGGCGTCGGCGATCTCGCCTCGGCCCGCACCCTGGTCGCCGAGCTGGACGGCCCGC
Organism: Caulobacter sp.; assembly: GCA_046595895.1. Taxonomy (GTDB): domain Bacteria; phylum Pseudomonadota; class Alphaproteobacteria; order Caulobacterales; family Caulobacteraceae; genus Caulobacter. The sequence continues at coordinate 7,679 of JBKJSF010000011.1, forward strand.
TCAACCTGGTCGCCGGCCTGACCCCCATGGAGGGCGGGCTTCGCACCCTGCTGGGCGCCGGCGTGCAGCGGATCAGCGTCGGCGGCTCCATCGCCCGGGCGGCTCTGGGCCTGGTCCGCCGGGCCGCCGAGGAACTGAAGCGGGAAGGGACCTTTACCTACGCCCAGGGGCAGATCCCGCAGAGCGAGCTGAACGCCCTGTTTGCCGCCAATCTTAGTGGCGGAACACCCGCACGCCGGTGAAGACCATGGCGATCCCGGTCGCGTCGGCCGCCGCGATGACCTCGGCGTCGCGCATCGAGCCGCCTGGCTGGATGACCGCCGTCGCCCCGGCTTCGGCCGCCTGGATCAGGCCGTCGGCGAAGGGAAAGAAGGCTTCCGAGGCGCAGGCGCTGCCTCTCAGGTCGAGTCCGAAGTCGGCGGCCCGCATGGCGGCGATACGGGCGCTGTCCTTGCGGTTCATCTGGCCGGCCCCGACGCCCAGGGTCTGGCCGCCGCGGGCGAAGACGATGGCGTTGGACTTCACATGCTTGGCGACGGTGAAGGCGAACAGCATGTCGGCAACCTCCGCGTCGGTGGGGCTGCGCCTAGTGACCACCGTGAGGTCGGCCGCCGTCAACCGGGCGGTGTCACGCGACTGCACCAGGAAGCCGCCGCTGACCGAGCGGAACACCTCCCCGGTCGAGAAGGCGTCCGGCATGGCGCCGGTGACCAGCAGGCGCAGGTTCTTTTTGGCCTCGAACACGGCGACGGCGTCATCGTCCGCCTCCGGGGCGATGACCACCTCGGTGAAGGTCTCGCAGACCTGCATCGCGGTGGCCCGGTCCAGCCGCCGGTTGACCGCCACGATGCCGCCGAAGGCGGACACCGGGTCGCAGGCCAGGGCGCGGGCATAGGCTTCCTTCAGGTCGGCGCCGAGGCCGACGCCGCAGGGGTTGGCGTGCTTGACGATGATGCAGGCCGGCTGGTCGAACTCGGCCGCTAGTTCGAAGGCGGCGTCGGTGTCGGCGATGTTGTTGTAGCTCAGTTCCTTGCCCTGCAGCTGGCGGGCGTTGGCGACGCCGGGGCGCGCTTCACCGGTGACGTAAAAGGCCGCCGACTGATGCGGGTTTTCGCCGTAGCGCAGGGTCTGGCGCAGCTCGCCGCCGATGGCCCGGCGGGCGGGGGTGGTCTCTCCCAGCTGGCCCGCGAACCAGCCGCTGATGACGGCGTCGTAGGTGGCGGTGCGGGCGAACGCGCGCGCCGCCAGGTCTTTGCGAAGGCGGAGCGTCGTTCCGCCGGCTTTGAGCGCCTCGACCACGTCGGCCATGTCTTGCGGCGCGGTGCAGACGGCGACGTACCCATGGTTCTTGGCCGCCGATCGGATCATCGCCGGCCCACCGATGTCGATGTTCTCGACGCAGGTTTCGAAATCGCCGCCGGCCGCCACCGTCGCCTCGAACGGATAGAGGTTCACATAGAGGATATCGATGCCGCCGATGCCGTGCTCTGCCATCGCCGCCGCGTGGGTTGCTGAGGCCCGCACGCCCAGCAATCCGCCGTGGACGATGGGGTGCAGGGTCTTGACCCGCCCGTCCATCATCTCGGGAAAGCCGGTCAGCTCGGCCACGTCCTTGACCGGCAGCCCGGCCGCCGCGATGGCGCTCTTGGTGCCGCCGGTCGAGACCAGCTCGACGCCGAGGTCGTGCAGCGCCTGCGCCGTCTCGATCAGTCCGGTCTTGTCGGACACGGAGATCAGCGCGCGTCTGGCGACGACGGTATCGGGCGAGGGCGGGAAATCAGGGGCGGCGGGCATGGCGGACTCCGGCTGAATAGCTGTGAGGTCTCGCCCAGGCGCGCGGCAGATGGCGTCGTCAGCTCCCCGGTGGTGACCCACCTCGTGCGCCAGTCGCTGAGACGATGCGGCTCTTACAGGAAGCGTGGGGGAGGCGCTACCTCCGATCCCTTCTCCCGACAAGCGGGAGAAGGACCCGGGGAGTCACCCCTCGGCCCGCGACATCTTCCACCGGATGCGCCCGCCGATATCGACCCGCACCTGGCCGGTCAGCACCACCTGGGTCGAGCGCCTCGGCCGGCCGTTTTCGAAGTGGGCGCTGGGCTCGACGGCGACGGAGACGGCGTCGTTGCGCAGCCACCAGCCCTGGTCGGTGGGGCCTTTGAGCAGCACGCTCTTGCCGTCGCGGGCCAGACTGGCGCGGGCGTCGGGGTGGAGATGGAAGCGGACGGTGAAGGGCAGGTAGCGGCGCGGGCCGTCGGCCGGCGGGCCCTCCAGCACCGGGCGGAAGGCGTCCTCGCCACGCAGCTCGCCGGCCGCCAGGTCGAGATAGAGCCGTCGGTCGTGGATAAGGCCGAAGTCGGCGGCCCAGCCGTCGTGGCTGCACTCCAGCCAGACCCCGGCGTCGGCGTCGTGGCGGCGGACCTCGACCTGTTTGGCGGCGCCCTCGAGGCGGGGCCCGATGCCCCAGGCGGTCAGGCCGCGCAGCGGCTCGCCGGCCGAGGCGTCGGAGAGGGAGGCGGTGCTGGCCCCGTCGGTCAGGCGCAGGGCCTGGGGAGCCGCCGCATCGGGGCTCCAGGCGCAGCCTGTGACCAGCCGGTCGGGGCCGGCAAGGATTTCCATGGCCAGGGTCTGGGCGCAGGCGGTGGCGCTCCAGACGCCCCCAGCCGGGGCGGCGCCGTCGACCATCAGGGTCAGGCCGGCCCCGTCGAGGCGGTAGTAGCCGCCGTGCGGCGCTTTCAGCGGCGGCGGACCGGCCCCTTCGTCGTGGGCCAGGGCGGCGGCGATGCGCTGGGCCGAGACCGCCTCGCCGCCCTGGAAACTGGCCAGCCGGCCATCGGGCAGTGTGAAGAAGCGAGTGGCGGCGCTCAACCGGTCTATGGCGCGGCCCATCTCGTCCGGCCCGGCCTGGCCACGCTGATGAAGGGCCTCGTCAAGAGTCAGGAGGTCGAACAGCAGTTCCAGGCCCGCCTGCGGCGAGCGAGAGGCATGGGCGCCGTCGGGGGCGACGGCGGCGGGCAGGTCGGCCTTCAGGACCGCCATCGACCGGTCGATCAGCTGCTCACCCGCCTCGCCGGCCAGGGCGCAGCCAGCGACGCCGACCACCACGGCCCGCTGCAGGGCGCGCTCGGGCTGGATCGAGATGTCGGCTAGGTGCCGCGTCTGACGGGCCAGGTCACCGGCCAGCACGGCCCGCTCGGCGTCCGAGGCGACGGCGGCCAGGCGGCGCGCGGCGCAGGCCAGGTTGAACACCCGCCGCTCCAGGCAGTCGGCGCTCCAGGAGAAGCCGTTCCAGCGGCCGAAGATGCGCCGCCAGTCCATGACCAGCCGCAGGCCGGCGCGGGGCCCGGCCTCCTCCTGGGCGATGAGGTCGTGCAGCCAGCCCATGCGGTGCAGGGCGATGGCGAAGGCGCGGTCGGGGCTTGGCTTGTCGAATGGATCGCCATTGGCGCCGACGCTCATCCGCGTGCCGGCCAGGTCGAAGATGCCCTGAGCCAGCCGCCGGCCCTCGGCGTTGTTCACCGGTCGCCGGTCGCGCGGGTTGGCGGCGAAGCCGGGCGCTGGCGGGCGGCTGAGCATCAGCTGGTGCAGGGGATTGCCGAACCACTCCTGCTCGCCCTGGCGGCGGGCCGCGCCGGCCCAGCCCCGAACGACGGTGAGAGCAGGTCCGGCGATGTCGCGGCGCGGCGGCTTCACTCTTGGGCCCCGTCAGCCCCTCAGGGCGGCGATGTTGGCGGCGTAGGCGTCCGGCCCGCCCTTGAACACAGCCGAGCCAGCGACCAGGGCCGTGGCCCCGGCATCGGCGCACTGACGGGCGGTGACCGGGTTCACCCCGCCGTCGACCTCCAGCTCGATGGGCTTGCCGCTGGCGTCGATCATCGCCCGCAGCCGTTCGATCTTCCTCAGCTGCGAGGGCATGAAGCACTGGCCCCCGAAGCCTGGATTGATCGACATCACCAGGATCAGGTCGATGTCGTCCATCATGTATTCGATGACGTTCGGGCTGGTGGAGGGGTTGAACACCACCCCCGCCTTAGCGCCCAGTGACCGGATGCGGGTCAGGGTGCGGTTGAGGTGCGGCCCGGCCTCGGGGTGGACGCTGATAATATCGGCCCCGGCTTCGCGAAAAGCCTCGAGGTAGGGATCGGCCGGGCTGATCATCAGATGAACGTCGAAGGGGATGCTGACATGCGGCCGCAGGGCCTTCAAGACGTCGGGGCCGATGGTGATGTTGGGCACGAAGTGGCCGTCCATGACGTCGACGTGCACCCAGTCAGCGCCGGCCGCCTCGATGGCGCGGCACTCCTCGCCGAGCTTGGCGAAGTCCGAGGCCAGGATGGAGGGGGCGATGATCATGGCCCCATGGCTTAGCGGAGTCGGGCCAAGGATGACAGTAGGGGCGGGGCTAGTTTCGCCGTAGCCGGGCGGCGAAGAAGCCGTCCTGGCCACCCTCGCGCTGGTGCGGCAGCAGGCGCAGCCAGCCCTCCCGGGTCAGGGAGGAGGCCGGGGCGCCGCCTTCCCCCTCGGCGCAGGGCTCCGTGGCGAAGTCCTTGTTGCGGGCCAGGAAGGCGCGGATCTGGGCCTCGCCCTCTTCCGGCTCCAGGGAGCAGACGCAGTAGACCAGCCGCCCGCCCGGCGCGGTGCGGGCGGCGGCGCTGTCCAGCAGGCGCGACTGCACGGCGGCCAGCTTGGCTATGTCGCCGGGGCTGGCGGCCCACAGCACGTCCGGGTGGCGGCGGAAGGTGCCGGTGGCCGAACAGGGAGCGTCGAGCAGGACGGCGTCGAAGCTGCGGTCGTCGTCCCAGCGGGCGGCGTCGGCTGCGATCACCTCGGCGGCCAGGCTCATGCGGGCGAGGTTCTCGGTGACCCGCTTCAGCCGCTCCTCGGAGCGATCGACGGCGACCGTCCGCGCGCCGCTGGCGGACAGCTGCAGGGTCTTGCCGCCGGGCGCGGCGCAGAGGTCGAGGGCCGTCTGTTCGGCGTTGGCGTGCAGCAGGCGGGCGGGGATAGCGGCGGCGGCGTCCTGCACCCACCAGCGACCCTCGGCGAAGCCCGGCCACTGGGCGACGTCACCGCGCTGGGCGACCCGGACGGTGCCGCCGGGCAGGGCTATGGCCTCGAGCTGGGCGGTGAGCAGCTCGATGTCGTCGCCGGATCGGACGGTCAGGTCGGTAGCCGGCTCATTGGCGATCTCGGCGGCGATGGCGCGGGCGGCCTCGGGTCCCCAGGCGTTGGTCCAGCGCGCGAACAGCCAGGGCGGGCAGAGGGCTTGCGGATCGTCGGCTGGGGGGCCGTCGCGCAGCAGGCCGCGCAGCACGGCGTTGACCAGGCCCTTGAAGGCCCGGATCCCCTTGTCTTGGCCCGCAATCTCGACGCTGGTCGAGACGGCGGCGTGGTCGGGGGTGTCGAACCAGAACAGCTGGGCGACGCCGAGCCGCAGCAGGTTGCGGACGCGCGGCGGCGGCTCCCTGTCGAGCTTCGAGCCAAGCAGCCGGTCGATGGCCCCCAGACGCCGCAGGGTGCTCAGGGTCAGGGCGCGGGCGAAGGCGCGGTCGCGGGGGTCGAGCGCCTTCAATGGGCCGGCGGCGGCCGCCTCGTCGATGCCGCCCCGGCGGTCCAACGCGGCTTCAAGAAGGGTGAGGGCCGCGCGGCGGGCGGCCAGGTCGTCGGCCAGAACTGGGGAAGGTGCTTGGGTCACGCCGTCCCCCTGCGCCTTTCAAGCCCAGGGATCAAGCGTGGTAGCGGGTCAAGCGGCGGCGGGCTTGCGCCAGTTGCCGAGCAGCGCGACCAGGAACAGCAGCATGCCGAGAATGGCCGGCGCCTCGGCGGCGATCATCACCTTTCCCGACATCTTCTGCATCAGCACCTGCGGCAGCAGGACACCCATCATGACCGCGCCAATGGTGGAGAGGCCGTAGTTGGCCCAGGCCAGGCGGCTATTGAACCGCACGCCAGGCAGGGCGTAAAAGCCGCCCATGATCGACAGGGTCACCCAACCCAGCAGGTTGAGGTGGGCGTGGGCCGGGCTGAGCGAATGGTCGCCGCTCATGCCCATATGGGCGCCCCAGGCCATGCCGCAGAGGCCAGCCAGGGCGGCTGTCGTGAAGAAAGCCAGTGAGACTCGCGGCATGATCTTTCCCCGATACAAAAAGGCGCCACTGAAAGAAAACAGTGTTCTGCCGGGAGATCAAGCGGCGGCGAAGCTCATCGGTCCAGACCGGGCCTTGCCGGGACGGTGAAGGCCGCCGATGCTATCGTTGTTGTTGTTGGGAGCGCGCTTGGACCGCCATGGCTGATGAACCGAAAGACGGCGTTCGATCGGATCCTGGTTCAGGGGTTCCGGGCGCCGCGCCGGGAAAGATGCTGAGCCCGGCCGCCCGACGGGCGTTGGAGGAGGCGGCGGCGCGCCGCGCGGCGGCGGTCGTGGAGGAACGCCCGCCCGAGGATGGCGGCCCGGCCGGTCTCGAGCCCACCCGGTTCGGCGACTGGGAGCGCAAGGGCATCGCCGTCGATTTCTAGGGTCGCTGCTTCAAGGTTAAAAAGCACCAACCGCGCGGCGCCTTAACCCTGTCGCTCGCCCGCCGGGCGCAGAGCGTCGCCCATGCCCATTTCGAGGCGTAGCCTGCTGGCCTGTTGTATCTGCGCCAGGAGTACGGCCGATGACGCGCGTGTTTGGCAAGACCATCTTCCTGATGGCCAGCGCCCTGGCGCTGAGCCCGGTGGCTGCCCAGGCTGCCGAGCGGATTTATGGCGCCGGCTCGGCCGATGGCGCCTACAGCGACCGCGGAGAGGGTGCGCGGGTGCGCGGCGAGGTCAATTGCCAGGGCTACTGCCTGCCTCCGGGTTACCGCATCGAGGAGCCGGCCGGGGTCGCGCCTCCCGTCCAATACGAAGAACCGCGTGGCTATGTCGACGAGCCGGTTCAATACGAACAACGAGATGACCGCTACGGGGCGTCGCGGTCCTCGTCCTACGAAGAGCGCGAGGGCTACAGCTGGGGGTATGAGCGGCGGGAGGAGTGGGAGCGTCACGATGACGACCGCGCCGATTGGGATCGGGATCGTTGTCGGCCGCGGTACGACGCCCGGGGCGATGACCTGGCCCGGTGCGGCGAGGTTCGCCTGAACGACAGTTTCTTCTGGGGTGGCGGCGGGGTCGGACCGGAATACATCGACGGTGGTGGAGGCGGCGGCGGCGGCGGCGGTGGCTACGCCGAGGCCAGCGCCGGAGCCGGCGCCTATGCCTCGGCCCGGGCCAGCGTCGGGGTCAGCATCCGGATCGGCGGTCGTGGCGGGCATAAAGGCGGCGGCCACAAGGGCGGTTGCGGCAAGTGCGGGCACTAGGCGCGGGGCCACATCCCTCCCCAATTCGGTGAGGGGGGCTCCCTACATCCGCTCCGGCGTCTCGATACCCAACAGGTCCAGCGCCAGTTCCAGCTGGTCCAGCGTCGTCCGCACCAGGCGCAGGCGGCTGCCGCGTACGGTCTCGCTTTCGGCGCTCATGATCGGGCAGGCGGCGTAAAACTTCGAGAAGGCCTGGGCCAGCTTGAAGGCGTGGTCGGCGACGGCGTTGGGGGCCTTCTTGTCGTAGGCCTCGGTCACCGCCGCGTCGAAGGCGTCGAGCATGAGCACCAGTTCGCGCTCGGCCGGCTCCTTGACCGAGACCTTCGACGGGGTGACCCCCTCGGCCTCGGCACGGCGCAGCACCGATTTGATCCGCACCGCCTGGTACAGCAGATAGGGTCCAGTCTTGCCCTCGAAGGCGGTGAAGCGGTCGAGATCGAAGATGTAGCTGGTGCCGCGATAGTTGCTGAGGTCGGCGAACTTCAGGGCCGCGACGGCCACCTTGTGGGCGACCTCCTCGAACTCCTCGGGTAGAAACTCGCTGCCGAGGCCCGCTTCGCGCAGCCGCTCACGGGCCTTCTCGCGGGCCATCTCGATGAGGTCGTGCAGCTTCAGAACGCCGCCTTCGCGGGTCTTGAAGGGCTTGCCGTCCGGGCCGTTCATGGTGCCGAAGCCGATGTGCTCCAGCCCGCCGGGCACGGCGTATCCGGCCAGGTAGGCGGCGCGGAACACCTGCTCGAAGTGGTCGGCCTGGCGCTGGTCGACGCAGTAGAGGATCAGTTGCGGATCGAAGCTCCTGCGGCGGTCGAGAATGGTCGCCAGGTCGGTCGTGCCGTACATGGCCGAGCCCTCGGACGAGACCACCAGCAGCGGGTCGGGTGAGGGGACAGTGACGGTCGAGCCGTCTTCCAGCTTCTTCTTCCTGGTTTCGCCGGGCCGGGCGACATGCACCACCCGGGCCCCCTGGTCCTCGACCAGCAGACCCCTAGCCTGCAGCTCCTCGACCATGCCGGCGATCAGCGGATCGGCGTCGCTCTCGCCCTTCCACAGGTCGAAGTCGATGCCCAGGGCATGGAACTCGCGCTCCAGCGCTACGCGGCTGACGTCGACGAAATGGCGCCACAGCAACCGATAGCCGAACCGTCCGCCCTGCAGCTCGGCCGTCGCCTTGCGGGCCCGGTCGCGATACTCGACGTCGGTCTTGGCCTTGCCGGCGGCCAGCGGATACATCCGGTCAAGGTCGGCAAGCGTGATGTGCCTGCCGAGTTCCTCGAGCACCCTTTGGCTGTCGGCCTCGGAGAAACCGCCCGGGGCTTCGACCAGCCGGTCCATGAGGGCGCGGACGAAGGGAAACTCGTCCATCGCCGCAACGATCAGCAGCCCCATCTGGAAGCCCCAGTCGCCGAAGTGGGCGTCGCCCAGCACCACGTCGCCCCGGAACCGATAGATGCGCTTTACCGCCTCGCCGATGATCGAGGCGCGCAGGTGGCCGACATGCATCGGCTTGGCGACGTTGGGGCCGGCGTAGTCGATGATCACCCGGCGGGTGTCTTCGGCCTCAAGGGCGCCCTTGCGCGGATCGGCGGCGATCTCATTGGCCCGGCTGGACAGGGTGGCCGGGCTGACCCGCATGTTGATGAAGCCGAGGCCCGCGATCTCGACCGAGGCCAGGTTGGGGTCTCCCGCCAGCCGGTCGACAACATACTGGGCGATCTCGCGCGGCGGCTTGCCGGCGACTTTCGCCCCGGCCATGGCCCCGTTGGACTGGAAGTCAGCCAGGTCGGGGCGGTCGGACGGGGTTACCCGGCCAAGCTCGGCCGGAATCCCCAGTTCGGCGAAAGCGGCGGCGGCCGCCTCGCCAAGCGTCCTCTTCAGATCGGTCATTCAGCTATTCTGGACTTCGCAAACGGCTAGTTGGAGTCGGGCTAGTTGGACTCGGGGGCCTTGGGCGCCCCGGCCGAGACACGGAAGCGTTTGCCCTCGCGGTTGAACTCCGCCATCTGCGGGGTGACGTCGAAACCGATCAGGACCTCGAAGTTGGCGCCGCTGGTTTCCAGGCTGGCCCGCGGGATGACGATGCCTTCCAGCTTTTCGGTGACCATGGTGCGGTCGCCGTCGAACTTCACCGGCAGGTCGAAATATTCCTTGGCGATGACGCCGTCGTTGCGCGTGGTGACCGCCACCCAGTAGCGGTAGGTCTTGCGGTTCTCGGTCGCCTTGGGGCCCTTGCCGAGACCGAACAGCACCTCGACCGCGACCCGGATCGGCTCGGCGTCCTTATACTCACAGGCCGACGACAGGCCCTGAATCTCGCCGCTGTAGACGACGGTGTTGGCGGATTCCTTGCCGCCCTCGAACTCGATGTAGCGGCCGGCGTCGTACAGCACCTTCACATAGGGGCAGGGTCCGGCGTTGCGCAGGGCCGGCAGCGGCGCTTCGGGCTGGTTCCACTCGCGGTCGCGGCTCTTCTTCTTGGCCGCGTCTTCCTGCTGCTTGCGGTCGGCGTCGCTGGGCCGGCCGCGGCCCTGGGCCATGGCGGCCGGCGCGGAGACGAGGATCAGGCCCGCGAGGGCGTAGGTGAGGAAACGGCGCATGCGGGTCCCGACAAAGCTCTAAAGACGGCCGCCGCTCCCTGCGGCCGCCAAGTTGGTAAGTTCCCGCTGATAAAGGCATATGCGTGGCCCTGCAACGCGTCTGACTGCAACAGGCGAGCGCGGCGGGGCCTTATATCGCCGCCGGAGCGCAGAAGGCTGGAACCCGCCCGCCTGAAGCCCTAACTAGAGCCCCATGGACGCCACCCTCGCCAAGCCTGCCCTGAAGGTTCTGCTCGCCAGCCCGCGCGGCTTCTGCGCCGGCGTCGATCGGGCCATCCAGATCGTCGAGCGAGCTATCGAGAAGTACGGCGCCCCGGTCTATGTCCGACACGAGATCGTCCACAATCGCTTCGTCGTCGATCGGCTGAAGGCCATGGGGGCGGTGTTTGTCGAGGAGGTGGATGAGTGCCCCGTCGACCGGCCGATCATCTTCTCGGCCCATGGCGTGCCCAAGACGGTGCCGGCCGAGGCCCGCGAGCGGCAGATGCTCTACCTCGACGCCACCTGCCCGCTGGTCTCCAAGGTCCATGTCGAGGCCCAGCGTCACCACCGACATGGCCGCGAGATCGTGTTGATTGGCCACAAGGGCCACCCCGAGGTGGTCGGCACCATGGGCCAGCTGCCGGAAGGGGTGGTCAAGCTGATCGAGACGGTCGAGGACGTCGCCCGCTTCAACCCCATCGATCCGATGAACGTCGCCTTCGTTACCCAGACCACCCTGTCGGTCGACGACACGGCCCACATCATCGAGGCCCTGCAGGCCCGCTTTCCCGGCATCTCGACGCCGCACAAGGAAGACATCTGCTACGCCACCACCAACCGCCAGGAGGCGGTGAAAGCCATCGCCGAGGCCAGCGAGGTGCTGCTGGTCATCGGTTCGGCCAACAGCTCCAACAGCGTGCGGCTGGTTGAGGTTGGCAAGCGGGCCGGGGTGCGTGGCGCCTATTTGATCGACAAGGCGGCCGACCTGAAGGACGAGTGGCTGGATGGTGTGAAGAGTGTCGGCGTCACCGCTGGGGCATCGGCCCCCGAGCTGCTGGTGCAGGAGCTGATCGAGCGGCTCGCGCGCCGCTTCGAACTGACGGTCGAGGAGGTCGCCCCGACCACCGAGACCGTGGTCTTCAAGCTGCCGCGCGTGCTGACGGCGTGAGCCTGCGGACGGTTCAGTCGCCGATCCTCGCCGCCCTGCCGGGTGTGCGCCACGCCTTCTTCACCCGTCAGGGCGGGGTCTCCAAAGGCCTGTTCGAAAGCCTGAACGTCGGTCGAGGCTCGTCCGACGAGGCCGCCGATGTCGAGGAAAACCGGGCCCGCGCCGCCGGCTGGTTCGGCGTCATGCCAGACGCCCTGAACAGTTGCTACCAGATCCACTCGGCCAAGGCCCTGATCGCCGAGGCCCCCTGGGGCCGATATCGTCCCCAGGGCGACGCGGTGGTCACCGACCAGCCCGGCGTCGTCTGCGCGGCGCTGCACGCCGACTGCGCCCCGGTGCTGATCGCCGACCCCAGGGCCGGGGTGGTCGCCGCCGCCCACGCGGGCTGGAAGGGCACCCTGACCGGCATCGTCGCCGAGACGGTGGCGACCATGGAGCGGCTGGGGGCTCACCGCGCCGACATGGTGGCGGCCGTCGGCCCCTGCATTTCTCAGGCTTGCTACGAAGTCGGCGAGGAATTCGAGGCGGTGTTTCTCGAGGCCGGCGCAGACCACGCCGCCTGGTTCATCCCCGGCGCGCCTGGCAAGCGCCAGTTCGACCTGCCGGGCTTCGTGCTCTCGCGGCTGGCGCAGGCCGGTGTGGCCGGGGCAGAATGGGTCGGGCGCGACACCTGCACGGAAGAAGACCTATTCTATTCCAACCGCCGCGCCTTCAAGGCCGGCGAGCCCGACTACGGCCGTCTGCTCAGCGCCATCATGCTGGGCTAACCGGTCACGGGAACAGGCTTGAACTTGGCGCGGGATTTGAACCAGATGCGGACCATGAAGCTGTTTCCTTCCGCCGTGGCCCTGGCCGCCCTGCTGCTCGCCGCCCCTGCCCTCGCCCAGGAGCGGCCGCCGGCCGAGCGCCAGGCCCTGGTCGATCTGGCCTACGCCATCGGCGAGAGCCACGGTCTGCGCCAGACCTGCAACGGCGACGGTGACCAGCACTGGCGCGACCGCATGGCCGAGCTGATCAACACCGAAGCGCCTGACGCCGCCTTCGAGGCCCGCCTCAAGCAGGCGTTCAACAGTGGCTTCGCCGCCCGTCAGTCGCAGTTCCCCTCCTGCGGCCCCGACAGCCGCAAGGCCGAGCTGGCCGTGGCCCGCAAGGGCGAGGGCCTGTCCAAGCGGTTGGCCGCCTCGGTGCGGACGGTCAAGCGCATGGGTCCGGACGATCCGGCCCTCAGGGACGGGGAAGCGCCGGGCGACGAAGCGGCGGAATAGTCCAACAACTGTTGGGACATTCGGCGGCGCTTACACTTGCGCACAACCTCGGCTAGGCTCATCTCAAAGGTCAGATTGGGAGGGGTTTCAATGGTCTGGTTGTTCGCCGTCGTTCTTGCCGGCCTGGCGCTGATTGTCGTGTTCAGCGTGCTCAAGATCGTGCCGCAGGGGCGCGAATTCACCGTCGAGCGGTTCGGCCGCTACACCCGCACCCTCAAGCCCGGCATCTCCGTCCTGACCCCCTTCGTTGAGCGCATCGGCCGGCGGGTCAACATGATGGAACAGGTGCTGGACGTGCCCCAGCAGGAAGTCATCACCAAGGACAACGCCATGGTGAAGGTCGATGCCATCGTCTTCATCCAGGTGATGGACGCCGCCCGCGCCGCCTACCGGATCGAGAACCTGCCCTATGCAATCACACAGTTGTGCTCGACCAACCTGCGGACCGTGGTCGGATCGATGGATCTCGACGAGGTGCTGTTCCAGCGCGA
>JBKJSF010000106.1:0-27687 GCA_046595895.1 Caulobacter sp.
TGGCTGCCGACCTGCACCGGCCGGTCGCCGGTGTTGGCCACCTCCAGGGTGATGCGCGGCGCCCCGGCGTTGAACTCGATGTCGCCCTCGGCGGTGATGAACTCACCCGGAACAAAGGCGGGGGGGATCATGGACGGTTCCGATAGCGGGCGAACAGCCGGACCAGCGGCTCGCCGAGGCGGGCGCCGATCCGGCTCAAGGGCCCTCGCAACCAGACGGTCAGGCCCATGACGGCGACGGCGGCCAGCAGGGCCAGGCCGTGCTCGCCGCTGAAGCCATGCAGCAGGCCGGGCTGGCCGTGACCCTCGTGGGCCGAAGCGGGGGTGGCGACGGCGAGGATCAGCAGGGCGGATAGCATGCGGTGCATCTGGGCCTCTCAACGGATCGGGTGGTGGACGGTGACCAGCTTGGTGCCGTCGGGAAAGGTGGCCTCGACCTGGACGTCGTGGATCATCTCGGCGATGCCGCTCATCACCTGGTCCCGAGTGATGACGTGGGCGCCGGCCTCCATCAGCTCGGCGACGGAGCGGCCGTCGCGGGCCCCCTCGACGACGAAGTCGCTGATCAGGGCGATGGCTTCCGGGTGGTTCAGCTTGACGCCGCGCTCCAGCCGCCTCCGGGCGACGACGGCCGCCATGGCGATCAGCAGCTTGTCCTTCTCTCGGGGGGTCAGGTGCATCTCTAGAGGGTCCAGACGGCGGGCGGCGCGGCGCCGAGGGCGGCGAGGGCCGGGATCAGGGCGCGGCGCAGGGTCAGGCCGTCCGGGGCTGCGATCCGGGCGACCAGCTTGCCGTCGAAAGCGCTGGCCCCGCCGAGGTCGCCGATGGCGGCGCGGACGGCATCGAGGCGGGTGTCGGCGTCCGGCGCGACCAGCAGCAGGGTGGCGAAGGCGCCGGCCCCGGCCAGCAGGGCGGGCTGGCGGGTGAGGCCGGCGATATCGCCGGTCAGCCGCAGGTCGTCGGCGAACACCAACCGGCCTTCTCGCCGGATCCGCCAGCGGTCATGGAACAGGCCGCGCGTCAGGCGCTCGCCCATGGCGTGGCGGCCGAGGATGACCGCCTCGCAGAGCAGCAGGCTGGCGTCCTGAGGCAGGTCGGCCTCAATGCGGCGGGCGATGGCGGCGCCCTCGAAGAGGATGGTTTCCTGAGGCAGCCAGTCGAGGCGGGCGCCGGCCCCAAGCGCCAGGGTGACGGCGACGCGGGCGACATCGGCGCTGGCCCGATAGACCCGCTCGCAGGCCTGGGTGGTCAGCACGGCGTGGGCGCCGGCCAGGGCCTCGACGGTCCAGCTGAAGCGGTCGCCGCCGGTCATGCCGCCGGCCGAGTTGATCATCACCGCCTCCAGCGCGGCGCCCCGGGCGCGGGGCAGCCGCAGCTTGGCCGAGCCTTCCTGGTAGAGGCGGACCAGGCGAGTGCGGCCGGCCTCGGCGCGGACCACCAGCCGCGCCGTTCCCCGCGCCCGTTGCGGGGCGGCGGCGGCCGGAAGGTCGAGGGTCGCAAGGTCCATGGCCGCACAGTCGGGGGCGGGGCTGGCAAGGACCAACAGGATGCGGGGCCGGTAGCGGCGTTTGTGGACGGGCGCCTAAAAATGCGGCGCCACTCCTCTGTACGGCCGGGATGACGGATTAGGGGAATTGGGGGAGAGTGGAGCCAAGAGCGCGGCAGCGCCGATGGGAGACGCCGATGGCCTACCAGAACATCCGGGTTCAGCCGCAAGCCCACGGCTTCGGCGCCGCCGTCACCGGCCTTGACCTGTCACGCCCCCTGGCCCCCGAGGTGCTGGCCGAGGTCCGCCGGGCCTGGGCGGCGCATTCGGTGATCTGCTTTCCGGGCCAACCGATCGACCTCGACGCCCTGGAGGCCTTCACCCTGCAGCTTGGCCCCTTCGGCGAGGGCCCGTTCATCAAGCCGATGCCGGGGCGGCCCAACGTGCTGGAGCTGCGCCGCGAGCCGGACGAGACGGCGACCAACTTCGGAGCCGGCTGGCATTCCGACTGGAGTTTCCAGCAAGCCCCGCCGGCCGGGACGATCCTGCATGCCCAGGTCGTGCCGCCGGTCGGGGGCGACACCCTCTACGCCGACTGCTACCGGGCCTGGGAGACGCTGTCGGAGGCCATGAAGGCGATGCTCAGCCCTTTGAGGGCCGTGCACAGCGCACGGCAGGCCTATGGGCCGTCCGGGGTGTTCGCCAAGGAAACCCAGCAGCGGACCATGCAGATCGTGGTCAGCGAGGAGGCCGAGAAGACCGTCGCCCATCCGCTGGTCGTCACCCACCCGGTCAGCGGCCGCAAGGCGTTGTTCTGCAGTCCGGTCTACACCGTCGGCATCGAGGGCATGACCCGGCCCGAGGGCATGGCCATCCTGCGGTTCCTGTTCGAGCACATCACCCAGGACGACTTCGTCTACCGCCACCACTGGGCGGCCGACATGCTGACGTTGTGGGACAACCGCTGCACCCTCCACTACGCCGACAGCGGCTATGACGGTCACCTGCGGGTGATGCATCGAACCACCGTCGCGGGGGACGCGCCCCGGGCGTGACAAGGCCGCAACAGCCCCTTTTGGGGAGCGCCAATTGCCTTGACCGGTCAACGCCCTAACTCCAAGATCCGGGGACATATACCGGCGTGATTTGGCGCGAGGGGGCGCTGCTTTGGTCAACAGATTCTCAAGAGTTTTCGCCCCGATGTGCCTGGCCATTCCGCTGGCCCTGGGGGCCGCGGTTTCGATCGCCGCCGCTCAGGATTTCGAGGCCATCATGGCCGCGCCGGACGATGTCGAGCTCAACATCGCCTACGCCCGCGACCAGGCCTCACAGGGCAACCTGTCGGCCGCCGCCTCGGCCGTCGAGCGAGTGCTGATCCTTGAGCCCAATCGCCACGCCGACCGGCTGTTCTACGCGGTGCTGCTGTACCGGCTGGGCGACTACCAGGGCGCCAAGGCCGAACTCGATCGGCTGAAGGGCGCCAACCTCTCGCCGCTGCAGCGGGCCGAGGCCGACCGCTACATCGAGCGGGTTCGCGACAAGACCGCCGATCACGCCTTCTCCGGGCGGGTGACGGCTGGTGTCGTCTATGAAGACGACGCGGCCGGCGCCTATTTCACCGCCTTCGATATCTTCGGCGCGCCGCCGGCCGAGGAAGGAACCTCAAGCGAGCTGTCGCTGACCGTCAACGGCCGGGCCGATCTGGGCGCCGCTAAGAGCTGGGAGCTTTATGGCTCGGGCCTGGCCTATGATCGCTCGGCGCTCTCCGGCGCCGCCGTCGACTTCCAGCGCTTCGAGGGCGAAGGGGGTCTGGGCTACCGTACCCGGCTGACCAGCCTGCGGGTCGGGGTGGTGGCGCGGCATATCCGACTGGAGGGCGACCCCCAGCTGACCGAACTGGGCCTGCGGAGCGCGCTGAACTGGCGTCTGACGAACCGGACCACGCTCGGCCTGCGGGCCGAGGCGGTCGATCAGGACTATGACGAGCCGGCCATCGACACCGTCTCCGGCCTGATCGGCGGCGACCGCGACGGCCAGCGCTACGCCGTGGACCTGACCATCAGCCACAAGCTGGCGGCCCGCACGACCCTCGCCGGCGGCCTCGGCTACGAGATCAAGACCGCCTCCTACGACCCCTTCGGCTATTCGGGTTCGCGCCTGTCGCTGAGCCTCGACCAGCGTTTCAAGCGCGGCGTCTATCTCCTGGGCACGGGTTCGGCGCGCTGGCTGGAGTATGACGAGGCCGACCCCTTCTTCCTGCTGGGAAACAAGCGCGAGGATACCCGCATCAACGCCCGCCTGGCCGTCGGGACGCCGCTCAGCGCCTTCTCCGGCAGGGGTTCGACCGGCGATCTGCGGGAGGACATCACCCTGGAAGGGGCGGTGACCTACGCCAGCCGGGAAAGTGGCTCCCCCCTCGCCGATTTTGAAGGCTGGGGCGCCGAGCTTCGCCTGGTCTGGCGCTTCGGCGCCCGTAATTAGAGCTGTCAGGAACCCATCCGATGAAGACGCTCAGAACCCTCACCCTCGCCGCCGCCAGCTGGCTGGCCCTGTCCGCCGGGGCGATCGCCCAGGAGCAGGTCGGCGTCAACGCCGCCGTCCGCAACCAGGTGCAGCAGAAAAGCGGCCCCGCGCCCCTGCGGCCGGCCGTGGTGCGGGCGCCGGTCAAGTTGGGCGACCAGTTCGTCACTGGCCCGGCCAGCCAGGTGCAGGTGCTGCTGCGCGACCGCTCGACCTTCACCGTCGGGGCAAACGCCCGGATGACGGTCGATCGTTTCGTCGCCGCCGCGCCGAACAATCCGGGCGGGGTCAGCGCCAGTGTCGCCAAGGGCGCTTTCCGTTTCGCCTCAGGCAAGACCTCCAGAGGCCCCTCGCGCCAAGCCATCACCACCCCGGTCGCCTCGATCGGCGTGCGCGGCACCATCGTCGAGGGGCTGGTCGGCCCCGAGGCCCTGGCCCTGCTCAAGGAACAGCCCGGCGTGCCGCCGTTCACCGGCGATCCGGAAACCATGCTGCTGGTCGTGCTACGTGGCCCGGCCGGCTCTGCCGAGACCTTCGACACCCCCGGGGCGATCGACGTCGAGCAAGGCGGGCGGACCTACACCCTGGACCGTCCGGGCCTGGCCCTGATCGTCACCGATGCGGGGACGTTCGGCCCGTTCGAGCTGAGCGACGAGGTCTCGGGGCAGCTGATCGCCCTGCTGCTGCCGGCGCCCACTTCGGCGGACGACAGCGGCCGTGGCGGCGAGACGGACCCGGCCTATGTCGCTTCCGGCGATGCCGCCGACGCGCCCGACGGCCAGCCGCCGCCGGACGGATCGGACAACTTCGAGCCGACGCCGGACGTGCGGGACGGGGCCAACGATGACGGCCAGTTCCCGCTGTTCCCGCCGGTCCAGCCCGACCCCTAGACGCGACCCCAAGACCCAGGAGCGGCTAGAACAGCCAGCCGCCCTCGACGCCGGTCGCAACCTCCACCGCCGGGGGCGGCAGAATGGCCGGCGCGGCCATCGGCGCGATGTCACCCTTGGGTGGGGCGATAATGCCGCCGGCGACATCGTTGACGGTGACAAAGATGCTCTGCCGGTCCTCGCTGAGGCCGTCGCTGACGACGATCTCCACCGCGTAGATGTTGTCGCCGTCGGCATCGAACGGCGTCTCGAAGTCCGGCGGGACGTTGAAGGTCAGCTCGCCGGTCGTCGGGTCGATCTGGAAACTCCCCGAGTCGGCGCCGTCGATGATGTTGAAGCTGAGTACGGCCCCAGGGTCGGTGTCGGTGGCGGTGATGAAGGCGATGAAGGTCTGGTTCTCATTGACGGAGATGAAGGCCTCGTCGCCGCCGCCGCCGAATGTAATGTCCGGAATATCGTTGCTGACATCGATGGTGATGTCGGCGAACTCCAGGAACTCGATGTCGAACAGGTGGTCGACAAAGCCGCCCGGACCGGTGACGAAGATGTCGTTCTCATCGCCGAACACGATGACGTATTCGGAGCTGGCGTTGACGTAAACGACGGTATCGTCGTCGTTGTCGTCGCCGCCGTCGAGCTCGTCGGTGTCGCCGTCGCCGCCCTGGATGCGGTCGTCGCCCAGCTCGCCGAACACCTTGTCGTCGCCAACGCCCCCATCGAGGATGTCGTTTCCGTCGCCGCCGCGCAGGGTGTCGTCGCCGACGCCGCCGTCGAGATCGTCGGCCCCGGCGCCGCCGTCGAGGAAGTCGAGGCCGTCGCCGCCGCGCAGGGCATCGTTGTCGCCGCCGCCGCCCAGACTGTCATTCCCGGCCTCGCCGAACAGGCTGTCCTGGCCCGCGCCGCCGTCCAGCTGGTCGTCGCCGTCGGAGGCGAACAGCTGGTCGTCGCCGGCGTCGCCGTGCAGCAGATCGACGTTGAGGCCGCCGTAGACGAGGTCGTTGTCGTCGCCGCCGAACACCAGGTTGAAGCCATCGCCAGTGATGATGGTGTCATCGCCGGCCCCGCCATAGAGGGTGTCGTCGCCGTCGCCCCCGTCGAGGCTGTCGAAACCGTCGCCGGCAATGATGATGTCGTCGCCGACATCGCCGAACAGGTTGTCGGCCCCGGCGAAGCCGTTGATCGTGTCGTTGCCGCGCAGGCCGTTGAGGGTGTCGAGGCCGGGCGTGCCGTTGAGCACATTGGCGTTGAGCACGATGCGCACCCCGGCGCTGGCCACCTGGTTCAGGGGATCGGTGATGGCGATGGTCAGGGTGTGGGGCGAGACGGCGATGTCGGAGGCCGAGCGATAGCCGAGCGCCTCGACCACCGCCTCGATAGCCTGGCGGGTGGCGTTGGCGTTGAAGATGACGATCAGGTCGGCGCCCGTGCCACCCGTCGCCGTGCCGACGGCCGACCCCTGGTAGCTGATCGTCTGGGTGCTGCCGGCGCTGGCCCCGACCTGGCCCGGGCCGCCGCCAAAATTGATCACCGAAACCCGGTCAGCGGCGTCCAGGCCGCTGACCCGCAAGGTGGCGCCGTTGTAGCTCACCTCGGCGTTGGAATAGGCCACGTCGGCGTCGAGGCGCTTGATCGGGTCGGCCTCATTGACGGTGAAGATGCCGATCAGATTGGTCAGGGTCGGGCCAGGGGCCTCGGCCGTGTCGTCGGTGATGGTGACGATGATCGCCTGCTGGCGGACCCGCACGCCGTCGGAGGCCTGGACCACCACCTCGTACTTGTTGTCGCCGTCGAAGTCCTGCGGGCTCTCGAAGTCGGGAGCGGCGCCGAAGGACAGAATCCCGGTGGCCGGGTCGATGTCGAACAGCGCTCCGTCGGCGCCGCCGACGATGCTGTAGGTGATGGTCTGCCCCTCGGGATCGACGGCGACAACGGTTGTGACGTTCGGCTGGTTTTCCTGGCGGCTGATCGAAGCGCCCGCTCCTCCGCCGTCGGAGGTGATGATCGGCTGCTCGTTCTGATCGACGACCGTAACGGCGATGGACTGGGTGTCGGTCAGGGTTCCGTCGGAGACCTGCACCACAACATTGTAGACGTTGTCGAGGCCGGAATCGTTTGGGTTCTCGAAGTCCGGTGCGGCAACGAAACGCAACACACCGCTCTGGTTGTCGATGGTGAACAGCGACTGATCGACCCCGCCGACGATGCTGTAGGTCAGTGCGGCCCCGGCGTCCGGGTCATTGCCGTCCACCTCGGTCACGAAGTCGGTGTTTTCCTGGACGCTGACCGTGGCGATGGCCCCGCCGCCGTCGGAGAGGATCTGTGGCACCTCGTTGACGTTGGACACCGTGACGCTGATCGCCTGGCTGTCGGTCAGGGTTCCGTCCGAGACCAGCACGAGCACCTCGTAGACGCCGTCAAGGTTGGCGTCGTTGGGGTTTTCGAAGTCCTGCGGGTTGACGAACTCCAGCGCGCCGCCGGCCCCGAGGGTGAACAGAGCGGCATCGGCGCCGCCGACGATGGCGAAGGTCAGGTTCGAACCGGCGTCCGGGTCGGAAGCTGTGAGGTTAGCCACGAAAGACGGGACGAGGTTTTCGGCGACGCTGAAGCTGGCGGTCGGCCCGCCGCCGCCGGAGGTGATCACCGGGGCCTCATTGGCGTTCGTGATCATCACCTCGATGGCCTGGGTGTCGGTGGAGGTTCCGTCGCTGACCTGGACGACGACGTCGTAGATGTTGTTGAGGCCGGAGTCGGCGGGGCTCTCGAAGTTCCGCTGAGCGATAAACGACAGGACGCCGGTGGTGGCGTTGATCGTGAACAGGCCCTGATCGACGCCGCCGACGATGCTGAAGGTCATGCCGGGGCCATCGGGATCGCTGGCCGTGACCGTGGTCACCGCCGTGGTGTTTTCGGCCCGGCTGATGGCCGCCGTTGGCCCGCCGCCGTTCGAGGTGATGGCCGGCGGACTGCCTACCTCGCCGACGTCGGTGACGAAGATGTTGAGGGTCTGGACGTCGGCCAGCTGGCCGTCGCTGGCCCGGACCAGGACGATGTAGCGGTTGTCTCCGTTGCTGTCGGCCGGGGCCTCGAAGTCGGGCGGGGTGACGAAGCTGAGCACGCCCGTCGTGGCGTTGATGGTGAAGCGGGCGGCGTCGGCCCCGCCGGAGATCGAGTAGCTGACCGTGGCCCCGGCGTCCTGGTCGGTCGAGGTGACGGTGGTGACGAAGGCGGGGCCGTTCTCGGCGCGGGTGATATTGGCGCTGGTTCCCCCGCCGTTGGAGGTGATCACCGGGGCGTCGTTGCGGTCGGTGACCGTGACGTTGATGGCCTGGGTATCGTCGTTTACCCCGTCACTGGCCTGGACGACGACGTTGTAGACGCCGTCGCCATTGCTGTCGGACGGCGTCTCGAAGTCGCGGCCGCTGACGAAGGACAGCACCCCGGTGGCGCTGATGGTGAACAGCGCCTGGTCCGTACCGCCGACGATGCTGAAGCTGATGCTCGCCCCGGCGTCGGGGTCGGTGGCGGTCATGGTGGTGACCGCCGTGCTGTTCTCCAGCACGCTCCTGGCCGCGGTCGCGCCGCCGCCGTTGCTGGCGATGACCGGGGCTTCGTTCTGGTTGGTGACGGTCAGGTTGATGGTCTGGGTGTCGGTCAGGGTCCCGTCGCTGGCCTGGATGATAACGGTGTAGACATTGTCCAGGTTGGCGTCGGTCGGGTTCTCGAAGTCGGGGTTTGCCGCCAGCTGGATGACGCCGGCGGCGTTGATGACGAAGCGGGCGGCGTCGGCTCCGCCGATGATGCTGTAGGTGATGGTGGCGCCGGCGTCGGGATCGACCGCGACGATCGAATTGGGGCCGAACGTGTTCTCGAAGATGGTGTAGCCGCCGACCGCGCCTCCGCCGTTGGAGGTGATGACCGGGGCTTCGTTCAGGTTGGTGACCGTGACGGCGATGGCTTGGGTGTCGGTCAGGGCGCCGTCGCTGGCCTGGACGATGACGTTGTAGACGCCGTCTGCGTTGCTGTCGGAGGGGGCCTCGAAGTTCCGTCCACTGACGAACGACAGGGCGCCGGTCGCCCCGTTGATGCTGAACAGGCCCTGGTCCGTGCCGCCGACGATGCTGAAGGTGATCGTCGCGCCTGAATCGGGGTCGGAGGCGGTCACCGTGGTCACCGCCGTGGCGCCTTCCAGCACGTTGCGGGTCGCGCTGGCGCCGCCGCCGTCGGAGCTGATGGCCGGGGCGTCGTTCTGGTTGGTGACGGTGAGGTTGATGGTCTGGGTATCGGTCAGCACACCGTCGCTGGCTCGAACGATGACTTGATAGACGTTGTCGAGGTTGGCGTCGGCCGGGCTTTCGAAGTCGGGGTTGGCGGCCAGCTGGATGACACCGGCGGCGTTGATGACGAAGCGGGCGGCGTCGGCCCCGCCGATGATGCTGTAGGTGATTGTCGCCCCGGCGTCGGGATCGACCGCGACGATGGCGTTGGGGCCGAGTGTGTTCTCGGAGATGGTGTAGCCGCCGACCGCGCCGCCGCCATTGCTGGTGATGACCGGCGCTTCATTCACGTTGCTCACGGCCACGGTGAACGTCTGGCTGTCGCTGAATGACCCGTTCGAGGCCTGGACGATGACCTGGTAGCTGTTGTCGGTGTTGCTGTCGGTCGGGGCCTCGAAGTTGGGCGGGGCGACGAAGCTGAGCACGCCGGTCGTGCTGTTGATCGTGAAACGGGCGGAATCCAGCCCGCCGCTGATGCTGTAGGTCAGGGTCGCGCCGCCGGGGTCGTTGGCGGTGACGGTGGTGACGGCCGTGCCGTTCTCCACCCGGTTCAGGCTGGCGGTGGCGCCGCCGCCGTCGGAGGTGATGGTCGGGGCTTCGGCGACGTCAGTGACGGTGACGGCGAGAACCTGGGTGTCGGTATTGGCTCCGTCGGAGACCTGGACGATGACGTCGTAGACGTTGTTGCCGCCGCTGTCGGCGGGCGCCTCGAAGTTCGGAGCCGAGATGAAGCTGAGGGCCCCCGTCGAACTGTTGATCGTGAACAGGCCGGCGTCGGCGCCGCCCGCCAGGCTGAAGGTCAGGCTGGCGCCGGCGTCAGGGTCGGTTGCGGTGACGGTGGTGATCGCGGTGGTGTTCTCGGCCACGCTGGCCGTAGCGTTGGTCCCGCCGCCGCCCGAGGTGATGGCCGGCGGCTCGTTGGTGTTGGTCACGGTGACGGCGATGGCCTGGGTGTCGACCAGGGCGCCGTCCGAGACCTGCACCGTCACGTCATAGACGTTGTTGCCGCCGGCGTCGGCGGGGGTCTCGAAGTCGCGGCCGGAGACGAAGGCCAGGGCCCCGGTCGTGGCGTTGATGGTGAACAGGCCCTGGTCGGCGCCGCCGACGATGGAGAAGGTCAGGGTCGAACCGGCGTCCGGATCGGTCGCCGTGACGGTGATGACGGCCATGACCCCCTCGGCCACGCTGGCGGTGGCATTGGTTCCGCCGCCGCCCGAGATAATCGCCGGGGCCTCGTTGGCATTGAGGATCGTCAGCTGGATGGTCTGGGTGTCGCTCAGCGTCCCGTCGAAGGCGCGGACGATAACGTCGTAGACGTTGTCGGCATTGGCGTCGGCCGGGGTCTCGAAGTCGCGGGCGGCGGCCAGCTGCAGCAGCCCGGTCGCTCCATTGATGGTGAAGAAGCCGGCGTCGGCCCCGCCGATGATGCTGTAGGTCGGGGTTGTGCCGTCGGGGTCGATGGCGCTGACCGTGGTCGGTCCGGTGGTCCCCTCGAAGATGGAGTAGGCGCCGGTCGGCCCGCCGCCAAGGGAGTTGATGACCGGGGCGCTGTTGAGGTCGGTGACCCGGATGTTGAGCGTCTGGGTGTCGGTGCGGGCGCCGTCGCTGACGCGGATCTGCACCTGATAGACGTTGTTGGCGCCGCTATCGAGCGGGGTGTTGAAGTCCGGCGGGTTGGCGAAGTCGAGGACGCCGGTCGTGGGGTCGATGACGAAGAAGCCGGCGTCGGCCCCGCCGATGATCGCCCAGGTCAGCACCGAGCCGGCGTCAGGGTCGACGGCGGTGTTGGCCAGGGCGCCGGTCGTGCCTTCGACGACGGTGTAGGTCGCCGAGCCCGCGCCGCCGCCGGAGGTGATGGCCGGGCTCTCGTTGGCATTGGTGATGATGACGGTCAGGGCCTGGGTATCGACCAGGGCCCCGTCGCTGGCCTGGACGACGACCTCATAGGCGTTGTCGGCATTGGCGTCGCCGGGGGCCTCGAAGTTGGGGGCGGCGGCGAAGCGCAGGGCGCCGGTGGTGGCGTCGATCAGGAAGGCGGCGGCATCGGCGCCGCCGACGATCGACCAGGTCGGGGCCGTGCCGTCGGGATCATTGGCCAGGTTGGTGGTGACGGCCGTCAGGTTCTCGGCGATCGAGCGGGCCCCCGCCCCGCCGCCGCCGTTCGAGGTGATCACCGGCGCTTCCGCCACATTGGTGACGGTAACGGCGAAGGCCTGGGTGTCGAACAGCGTCCCGTCGCTGGCCCGGACGATGACGTCGTAGACGTTGTCGGCGCCGGCATCGGTCGGGGCCTCGAAGTTGGGAGCGACCTTGAACTCGAGCAGGCCGGTGGCGGCGTTGATCTTGAATTTGGCGCTGTCCGCCCCGCCGACGATGGCGAAGGTCGGGGCCGTGCCGTCCGGGTCGGCGGCGGTGACGGTGGCGACCACCGTCCCGCCTTCGGCCGTGGAGGCCACGGCATTGGCCCCGCCGCCGCCTGAGGTGATCACCGGCGCCTCTGCGACGTTGGTGATGGCCACCGACAGGGCCTGGGTATCCGTCAGCACGCCGTCCGAGACCTGGACGGTGACATTGTAGACGTTGTCGAGATTGGCGTCGGTCGGGGCTTCGAAGTTGGGGGCGCTGATGAAGGACAGGACGCCAGTCGTGCTGTTGATCGTGAAGCGGGCCGCGTCCGCGCCGCCGGCCAGACTGTAGGTCAGCATCGCCCCAGCGTCGGGATCGACGGCGGTGACGGTGGTGACGGCGGTCCCGTTCTCAGGCGCCGACAGAGCGGCGGCGGACCCGGCCCCGTCGGAGGTGATGGCCGGAGCCTCGTTCTGGTTGGTGACCGAGACGGTGAAGGCCTGGGTGTCGCTGGCCGCGCCGTCGCTGGCCTGGACGATGACCTCATAGACGTTGTCGCCGCCCAGGTCGGTGGGGCTCTCGAAGTCGGGGGTGGCGACGAAGCTGAGGGCGCCGGTGGTGGCGTTGATGGTGAAGCGGCTGGCGTCGACGCCGCCGGCGATGCTGTAGGCAATGACCGTGCCGTTATCGATGTCGACGGCGCTGATGGTGGCGACGCTGGTCCCGTTCTCGACGCGAGTGGCGGTGGCGGTCGGCCCGCCGCCGTTCGAGACGATGACCGGCGCGTCATTGACGCCGGTGATGGTGACCGTGACCGTCGTCGTCCCGGTCAGTCGTGCAATGTTGGCCGCGCCGTAGAGCACGTAGGATGCGCCGGCGTCGGTGCGGCCGCTGGGGTCGGCGTTGGGCGAGCCGATGATCAGGTCGTCGATGCCGTCGTTGTTGAGGTCGCCCGCCGCCGTCACCGCCTGGCCGCTGTAGCCGCCCGCCGTGCCGCCACCGATGGCAAAGCCGGTCAGGCCGTTGAGCAGGGAGAGATCGACGCTTGAATAGCCGCCGGTCCGGCCGAACAGCACATAGCTCTGGCCGGCGTCCGTGCCGCCCTCCACGTCGGCGTAGAGAGCCCCGATCAGCAGGTCGTCGATGCCGTCGGCGTTGACGTCGCCGGCCGAGCTGACGGTGTGGCCGGTCAGGTCGCCCGCCGCCCCGCCGCTGATCACGAAGCCGGTGGCGCCGGCAATGCTGGAGAGGTTGACCGAAGCCCCGAAGCCGCCCTCACGGCCATAGAGGATGTAGACCTCGCCGGCGTTGCTGCGGCCCGACGGGTCGCCGTACAGGGCGCCGATGGCGACATCGTCGATGCCGTCATTGTTGAGATCGCCGGCCTTGGCCACCGACCAGCCGGCGAAGTCGCCCGCGTCGATGCCGTTCAGCACAAAGCCGTTGGTCCCGTTGAGGCTGGCCAGGTCAATGTTGGCCGCGAAACCGCCGGTGCGGCCGAACAGGACGTAGGCCTCGCCGGCGTTGGCCCGAGCCCCGGGGTCGCCGCCGGCCGCGCCGATGATCAGGTCGGCAAGGCCGTCGTTGTTGAGGTCGCCCGCCGAGGCCACCGACAGGCCGCTCTGGTCGGCGGCGTCGATGCCGGAGATCGAAAAGCCATTGGTTCCGTTCAGGGTGGTGACGTCGATGGAGGCGCTGAACGGGCCGGTGTGGCCGAACAGGACGTAGCTCTTGCCAGCCCCGGACTGGCCGGCCGGGTCGGCGTCGCGGGCTCCGACGATGAGGTCGGCCCGGCCATCGCCGTTGACGTCGCCGGCCGCCGAGACCGAGAAGCCGAGGCTGTCGGTCGCCGCCCCGCCGCGGATGACGAAGCCATTGGTCCCGTTCAGGCTGGAGACATCGAGCCCGCCGCCGAATCCGCCAGCCGCCCGGCCGAACACCACATAGGCGGCGCCGACGTCGGTCCCGGCCGGACCATTGGCCTTGGGGGCGCCGATGATGAAGTCGGCGCGGCCGTCGCCGTTGACGTCGCCGGCCGCCGAAACGCTCGTGCCGCTGAAGTCGAGGGCGGCAAAGCCGCGGATGGAGAAGCCCTGGGCCGTGGTCAGGGCCGCAAGGTCGATGCCGGTATAGCCGCCGGTCTTGCCGTAAAGGACGTAGGACGTCCCAGCGCTGGTGCGGCCGCCGGGATCGGCCTGCAGGGCGCCGATCAGGACATCGTCGATGCCGTCGGAATTGACGTCGCCGATGCCGGCCACCGCGTAGCCGGCGAGATCCCCGGCCGCGGCCCCGACGATGGTGAAGCCCTTGGCGGCGCTCAAGGCGCCGGCGCTGATGAAGCCGTCGGGGGCGACGGCCGAGCCGCCGCCGTCGGTGGCCACATAGGTGAAGGTTTCAGTGGCGGTCTGGCCGGCGGCCAGCTGCTGGTGGGCGCCGTTCACCAGGAAGCTCAGCGTGCCGTTGGCATTGACCATAATCTGGACGCCGGAGGCCAGGGTGACTACCGAGCCGGGCGAAACGCTGGTTCCGTTGACCTGGACGATGCCGATGACGCCGGTGTCATTGCCCAGCACCGGCAGCACGACCGGACCACCATCCTCGGCGACTGTCCCCGAGTCATTGGTTCCGGAGACGATGCGGGGGGCGGCCAGCGGATCGCTTTCGACCGGAATCAGGGCCAGAGGGGCGGTGTCGCGAGAACTGGATTTAACGGCCACAATGTCTTCCCCAGAGACCCCGACCGGCCCCTCCGACCGGCCAACGCACCGCGAACGGTGTTCGTCAGATACGCACCTTCCGCGCGTTTGGTTTGAGGGTCAAATTTGAAGGAGTTGGGCGGAGTGCTGCGAAGACCCGACTGGTTGAAATTTCGGATCTCAACCTGTCCCCGCCGCCTTGTTGGCCCGCGCCTCAAGTCTTCAGGCGACACCAGACCTATGGCAGCATCGCCGCCCCGCTCGATCGCCGCCCGCCGGGGCGCGGGGAATGCCCCCAGTCCAGGGGCGTAGGGATTGCCGTGGCGCAGGGGATCAACGCGCGGCGCGAAGCACCGGTCGAGTCGGTTGCTGGAGCAAAATAACCACCCATTTTGAGAATAGTTCAAGCTCTCGCGGAACCCGAGCTCGCAAGTAAATCAGCTCGAAATAGAAATTAGATGGTCTCGATTACAGGCGGACCCCAGTCCTGCCAGCCGCTTGCATCAAATGTTAAGCGATGTCGGCGATGATGCCAGTCCGAAGCAGGCCAGAAGAAGCTGAATGATCACTCTGCCAGACGCAGACCGTGAAGCTCGCAGGGTCGACATGGTTCGATCATTCGGACTGGTCGATAAGCCGCGCGTAGCGCTGCACGAAGAGGTTGCGGCCCTCGCCCGCGATCTGGCCGGTACGGCCACGGCGCTCGTCTCACTGGTTGAAAGCGAGAGAAACTGGTTTGCCGGAGTCGCTAACTTTCCGGACCGGGATCAGTGTCGCTGGACGTCATTCTGCACTCATGTCGTCGCCCATCCCCACGGGCCGCTGTGGATCGCTGACGCGACGCTGGACTTCCGTTTCATCAAGAACCGCTATGTCGTCGGCGACCCCTATCTGCGCTTTTATGCTGGCGCGCCCATAATCGTGAATGGTTATGCCGTGGGTTCCCTGTGTGTGCTGGATGGGACACCGCGCCCGTTCGACGCTGACTTGGCTGGGCGACTTAGCCGGTTGGCCAACATCGTGGCTGACGACCTTGCCACGCGTCACCAGGCTCAATCCCTCCGGCATTCGTTGGCGGCGTCCGCTGACGCCCTTATCGACGCCAACGACCACGGTGTAATCACCACATGGTCGCAAGGAGCCGAGCGTCTATTCCAATTCACGGAAGAAGAAGCTGTCGGCCGGAACATCAGCCTCATCATCCCGCCAGAACTGTTGGCCGCCCACGCCCACGGTTTTGAGCATTGGCGCCAGAGCGGAGCGGCACGGTTAGAGCGCCGGATCGAACTGAAAGCACAGAGGAAGGACGGCAGCCGGGTCGACATAGACCTCTGGATGTCGGTCGCTCACATCCAGGGCGTGCGCCATATACACTCCAACATCCGCGATATCTCCGAGCGCAAACGGCAAGCGCTCGAACTTCTGGCGGCGAAGAGCGACGCGGAGGCCGCCAACCTGGCCAAATCGACCTTCCTCGCGAATATGAGTCATGAACTGCGGACACCGTTGAACGGTGTGATCGCGGTTACCGATCTACTTTCAAAAACGGGGCTGTCCGAGCACCAGACCGAATTGACTTCAATCATTCAGTCGTCTTCCGACCAACTGCGGCGCCTCGTAGGAGATATCCTCGATCTCGCGCGAATCGAGTCAGGCGAGCTTTTGTTGGCGGAAAGCCCGATGTCACTGACGGATTTGGTGAACGACGTCAGGAACCTTTCCTCACTTGCAGCCCAGGCCAAGGGTCTTTCGCTCGTGTGCGACCTGACTTCAGAGTCGGGCGGACCTGTGCTGGGAGACGCGTTGCGCCTGAAGCAGGTGCTGACCAATCTTGTCTCAAACGCCGTAAAATTCACGGAAACCGGGTCCGTCACTTTACAGGTGACCCGGGTGGCGACGGGCTTCCGGTTTGAAGTTTCCGACACAGGGATCGGATTCAACGAGGACCAGCGCGCCGTCATCTTCGAGCGATTTCAGCAGGCCGACGGGACTATCACCCGCAGGTTCGGTGGCACCGGCCTTGGACTTTCCATATCCCGGGAGCTGGTGTCGGCCATGGGGGGCGAACTCGACGGCTCGGGCCGATCCGGCGTCGGGGCCTCCTTTTGGTTCACCTTGCCTCTCCAGGAGCTAACGGAATCGGACGCCACAGGTGAGACTTCGGAAGACGTCGTCTCCGACATCGGGCGGGTTCTCGTGGTGGACGACAACGCCACCAACAGGCGTGTTGCGGAACTGCTGCTGAATTCGATCGGTAGTGATGTTGTCTGCGTTGGGGACGGCTTGCAGGCGGTGGATGCCTTCATGCTTGAAAGGTATGATGTCATCCTCATGGACATGATGATGCCCGTCATGGACGGCATCGCAGCCACGAAGGCCATCCGCCGGGTCGAACAAGAGCGGCGCCTTGCTCGCACACCTATCGTGATGCTCACCGCCAACAACCTTCCCCAGCACATTGCCGCAAGCCTCGAAGCTGGTGCGGACATCCATTTGGCCAAGCCAATCAATGCGGAGGGTTTGTTCAATGCTCTCGGCAGACTTGCCGACATCAACGCCGAGCCATGGCTGACAGCGGATGAAGGCCGAGTGGCAGTACAGGACTGACCTGTTCTGTTTTTTCCTCCAGGCTGAGCCAGAGCCCGGCCCCCTGGAGGACGGATGGACCGGTCGAGGCTTGCGGACGAACAGCCATGGCGTGCTAGAGCATTCGTCGCCTCAGTTGAGGCAAGGAATGCTCGAGAGTCCTTGTTGGTCGCTCTCGCTGATCGGCCAAGTGATTCCATTTGGCCGGCGAACGCTCTAACCACCAACTGTCCCTGATTACCGTGTCTCACCGGAGGGGTCACTCCAGGTTTGATGGGCTCATCAAATCTGTTGAAAAGGCTCCAAATCAAACATCCGGAGCGCGTCCGGACGGATTCACGGCAAGCACTTAAACTTGGCCCGCTCCTGCAGCGCGCATTCTTCAGAGGCCGACCCTGGCCAGTTGCTGATCAGAAGCGCCGGCCTTGCGAAGACTTAGCAGTTTCTCAGGATCAAACTCCGAGCCGAAAAACGGGGGCTGCATGGCTTCGGCCATCTCGGGCGTCGCCATGAACGCCGAGCACTCATCCTTGGTCGACATGTTGTCGCACGTAATCTCGACCTCGTTGCCGTCGGGATCCCGGTAGTAGAGTGACGATGTGAAGTGGTGATTCACACACAGGCCGGGCACAATCCCGAGCGCCTTCAGTCGCTCATACTGGTCGGCGA
The DNA here is from genome assembly GCA_046595895.1 of Caulobacter sp. Classification (GTDB taxonomy): domain Bacteria; phylum Pseudomonadota; class Alphaproteobacteria; order Caulobacterales; family Caulobacteraceae; genus Caulobacter. The sequence continues at coordinate 17,467 of JBKJSF010000106.1, forward strand.
GCGCAGATGGGGAACCGCAGCCAAAGCCGATATGATCGACACCCCGCGCATTTTCCGGCTTTTCCCCCGTGTCCCCATCGTCCCAAAGAACAAATCGATGATGCTCGTCGTCAAAACTCATGAAGGCGACCAACTCATTCTGGAATCGAACTCGCGAGTTGAACGCCTTGCCGTACCAGTCAATCGCGGCCGCAAGGTTGCATGTCCTCAGGCCGAAGTGCGCAATATGGAGCCCCTCATCCACCGCCGTTCTCCTGGATTTTGACGTTCAAATGACGCACGGCAGAACTACCGCGTCAATGTCCGCCATCCTCGCCAAAGCGCCGTTCGCGAGCTCGGTCGCCTGACGACAAGGCCCGCTGTCGTCTGTCATTCGTCAGGAAGCAACCGTTCGCGCTTCCAGGGCGCGCAAGGCGGGGCGGCGTGGCTGGCAGACTCGATCCTACTCAGGGATCGCTTCCCCCGAGCCGCCGAACTCCGCCGGAAAGTCCCTCAGCTTCGGCAGGCCGTCCTTCATGGGCAGCACGGTCTCGGCGTAGTTCACGTGCACGCCCGGTTCGAAGGCGAGGGTGGGGATGGTGGCGGCAAACACGTCAACCAGACCCAGCGGAGGATGGTTGGTCATGATATGCCCGCCGCATTTGGTGCAGTACTGCCGCTCGCTCATTGGCGTCTTGGAGTAGGTGGCCACATGCTCGGCTCCCGCCGTGATCCGGACGGATTCCGGCTTCCAGAGGCTAAAGGCGTTGACCGGCCCGCCTGACCACGAGCGGCAGGACTGGCAGTGGCAGTAGCCCATGGCTTCCGGCGCGCCCGACGCCTCCAACTGAACCGCGCCGCAAAAGCAGCTTCCAGAATGGGTCATGCGCGCCCCTTCTCCTCAGATCGGCAGATCGACGGCCAACCCGCCAGCCTGCGCCCGCCATTCAAGCAGACTTTTCAGCATTGAACAGCGGCGTCGTCTTGAAAATCTGTCACGCATTTGTGTTCGTCGACCCTCGATATTCAGGCGCACACTGATCTTTCTCAGTGAGCAAAGGAACCTAGGCATGTCGCGTCCGCATGTTATCATCCTGACCGCCCTGTTGCTCGCTATCGGGGCCCCGGCTGCCTCGGCCGATGACCAGCCCTTGTCTATCGCCGTCCGTGACGCCACGCTGAAGTGGGGCGCCTGCCCGGCCATTTTCCCGACCGGATGTGAGATCGCCGTGCTGCACGGCGACCCGGCCAAGCCCAATGCCGATGTGTTCCTCCGGGTACGCGGAGGCCAGGCGTTGCCCGCCCATACTCACAGTTCGGCCGAACGGATGATTCTGGTCACAGGCCGTCTGAAGGTGAAATATCGCGGCGCGTCCGAGGCCGTTCTGACCCCAGGGATGTACGCCTTTGGGCCGGCGGGCCTGCCCCATTCCGCGACCTGCGTGAGCAGGGGGCCTTGCACGCTCTTTATCGCGTTCGAGGGTCCAGTCGACGCCATGGCGCACACAGGATCGCTGGACTGACAAGCTGGTGGTTGGGCGAGGCCCGCGCCTCCCGGACGACCGGTCGTCACAAACAAGCCTGGAGCGCGTCAGGCTTAAGTGTGCGCGGTTAACCCGCCCGGACGCGCTCCAAGTGTTTGGTTCAAATCATTTTTCAACGGGCGCGATGAGTCCATCAGACCCTGAAAGACTTCAGGCGCGGGCCTCCAACACCATATTGAACGGGCCCTCGGTCGCCCGGCGAACACGCGTGAAGCCGCCTTGACGTATGACTTCGCTAAGCCGCGCTTCGCCTGCCTGGGCTCCCAGGCCCTCGGCGACTTCCTGATCCAGAGAGGTGGGTACGCAGATCATCGTCGAGGCGTTGTAGTAGAGCCGCCCCACCGGATTGAGGTTGTCGGCTGGCCGATCCCCGGCAATCGGTTCCACGATCATCCAGGTTCCGTCGTCCTTGAGGATATGCCGCATGTGAAGCGCGCAGCCCCTGGGGTCGCCCATGTCGTGCAAACAGTCGAAGGCCGTAACGAGGTCGAAGCCCGTCTCCCCGATGTCCTTGACGCTGCTGGCTTCGAAGCTGACGCGATCCGAGAGGCCGTGGGCCTTGGCATGTCGTCGGGCTTCCTCAACCGAGGGCTCGTGGAAGTCAAAGCCGATGAAGCGGCTATTGGGGTAGGCTCGGGCCATCATCAGAGTCGAGAAGCCGACACCGCATCCAATGTCAGCCACCTTGGCGCCTGATTTCAGCTTGTCCTCGACGCCTTCCAGGGCCGGGAGCCAGTTCTGGACAATGTTGTTGACGTAGCCCGGACGGAAGAAGGCCCCTGTCGCGCAAAATAGGCACCCCGCGGAGTCGCCCCAGCGAACGCCGTTGCCGGTGCGGAAGGCTTTCTCGACCTTGGGTTCGCCCTCGATCATCGCGGCCGCGAGCTCAAACGCGCCGGCCAGGTAGACCGGGCTGTCCTTTGCGGCGAACACCATCGCCTGTTCTGGCGAGAGGCTGAACGTCTCACCGGCAGGTTCGTAGTCGATATAACCATTGGCAGCCTGGGCGAGCGCCCATTCGCGCACGTAGCGTTCTGTCAGCCCGCCGGCCCGCTCGGCAAGTTGGCCGGCGGTCGCTGGACCGCCCCCGTCCAAGGCCTCAAAAAGGCCAAGTCGGAATCCCAGCCGAACCGTTGGCACGCTGAACGCACCCCCAAGATCACCCAGCATCTTGCCGACAAATTCATTGAGCTTGTTTTCGTTGAGTTCCGCCATCACCGTGCTCCCGGCTGATTATCGTGTCACACCACCGCACGGATGCTCTCGCAGCGCAAATTACGTGACGGTGATCTACGCGCCGGATCAGTAGCGCTCCAGCGTTCGCCGGGGTCCGATCGGGTCGACCGCTATGGCGGATTGAATCCAACGCTTTCCGCCGACTTGTGGCTGCGACGATGACCTTGCCCGCCAACATACCAGGACCTTGCGATGTTGGGAGCGGTGAAGGTACCTCCGGCGAGTTAAACCACGTCCAGGGCCACGACCCGCGGCGCCCCCTCAACCTATTGCGGAGCGAAAAGCTCCTCAAATTGTGTGCCTGTGACTGGGCGCCGGGGAGCGCTAGTGTCTCCCGGTTTTGAGGGGGACCCCATGTCGATCAACCGCACCGAGGCCTTGGCCGAAATCCAGTCCGCAGACGCCCCCTCCGATGACGGCGCGGTCACGCCGGACTTTGTGCCGACGGACAGCAGCTACGGCGCCCAGGCCTGGCTGGGCCGCCTCGGCGACATCGAGACGATCTGGAACGAGTACAACGGGGCCGGCATCCACGTCGGGGTCTACGACTCGGGCATCCAATACACGCACCCGGACCTGGCGGCGAACTACGACGCCAGCCTGCACATCACCTACAACGGCGTGACCTACGACGGCGGCCCGTCCGCCTCTACGGCCTATGGCGCCATAGGGCCGCACGGCACCAATGTCGCGGGTATCATCGCGGCCAGCGCCGACGGCGCCAACGGCGTCGGCGTCGCCTTCGGAGCCAGCCTGACCGGAGTCAACATCTTCAACGACGGCGAACTGGACATCAACGGGTACGGCGAACAACGCACGGACGGCGGGGGGTTCCGCTACGCCATTCAGCAGTCGGCGACCTTTGACATCGTCAACAACAGCTGGGGGACCTCAGGGGGGTTCTATTACGACAACGGTTCAGCCAACAACGGCGCCGAAGCAGGCGCGCTTAACGCCGGCTGGATGTATGCGACGGAAGTCGGCCGCGGCGGCCTGGGGACCATCGTCGTCAAGTCGGCCGGCAACGACCGCGGCGACGCCAACATGTATGATTCCGGTAACCAGGGTCATGCCGTCATTCTGGTCGGGGCGATTCGTATCGCGGGCAGCAAGACCGACTTTGGCAGCTATGGCGCGAACCTGCTGATCTCGGCGTCGGGAACCGTGGTCCAGACCACCGACCTTCTGGGTTCGGACGGTTACGCGCCTGGGGACTTCTTCGACCAGTTCTCCGGCACTTCGGCGAGCGCTCCCATTGTCAGCGGCGTGGTCGCCCTGATGCTGCAGGCGAATCCCGAGCTCGGCTGGCGCGACGTCCAGGACATCCTCGCCTACTCCGCCAAGCTGACCGGCTCCCCGGTCGGCGGCCCCCGCCATGCCGACCCCAACTTCGAGCGGAACGTCTGGTTCTATACCCATGCCACCACCTTGAACGGCGGCGGCCTGCACTTCTCGGAAGACTACGGCTTCGGCAAGGTGGATGCCTACGCCGCGGTCCGCATGGCCCAAAGCTGGACGGTCGGCCAGGGCGCCCACACCAGCGCCAACATGACCACGGTGCAGAGCGACACCGTCAGCCCCGGCGTCAATTACGGGGCGACCTTCGACGAGACCTTCACGTTGAACATCGCCGAGCAGGTCAACATCGACCATCTGACCCTGACCCTGACGGTCGGGGCCAACATGCTGCGCCAGATCCGGGTCATCCTCACCTCCCCGAACGGCACGGAGGTGGACCTGTTCGATGGCGTCGCTGGAACCGCGAACAACTTCTCCAGCTACACGGGCTCCATTGCCTGGAACTATTCGGCCCAGGCCTTTCGGGGCGAACTGTCGCAAGGGGCCTGGAGCGTGCGCCTTGTCGATGCCGTCACCAACCTGACGCTGACCGGGACGATCGACAGCCTCAGCCTGGAAATCATCGGCGATGTGGCCACGACCAGCCAGCGCTATGTCTACACCGCCGAGTACCTCACACCCGGCGCCCTGATCGACACCGACGGCGGCCGCGATACGCTCGACGCCTCGACGATCCGGACAAACAGCGTTGTCGATCTTTCGCTGAATACCGCCAGCAACCTGGGGGGCGTCGGCATCACCCTGTCGGCAGGCCATCTGGGAACGGTGATCAGCGGCGATGGTGCAGATCAGCTGACCGGCGACGACATCGACAACGCGCTCTGGGGAATGCGCGGAGACGACATCCTGAGCGGCGGTCTTGGCAGCGACGTGCTGAACGGCGGCGCGGGCAACGACGACCTCGACGGCGGGCTGGGCGCGGACTTTGCCTCCTATGAAAAGGCCTCGGCCGGGGTCAGCGTCAATCTGGCGATCGCCACCTGGCAGAATACGCTGGGCGCGGGCCTCGACCGCCTTGCCGGATTCGAGAACCTGCGCGGGTCCGACTTCGCCGACAGCCTGACCGGCGACACCGCCGTCAACCGCCTTGAAGGCGGCCAGGGCGACGATCGCCTGGACGGCGCGGCCGGCAACGACCTCCTCCTTGGCGGCCTGGGTAGCGACCAGCTGTTCGGCGGACTTGGCAGCGACAGTCTGTTCGGCGAGATCGGCCATGACAGCCTCAACGGCGGCGACGGCGCTGACAAACTGTACGGCGGCCTGGGCGACGACCTGCTGAATGGGGGCGCCGGCCCCGACCGCATGGAAGGCGGAGACGGGGAAGACATTTTGCTCGGCGGACTGGAGAACGATTATCTCGACGGCGGCGCCGGGGCGGACATCCTCAAGGGGGGCGGCGGCAACGACGTATTCATCGTCGACGACGCCGGGGATCAGACCATCGAGGCGGCGGCCGAGGGCCTGGACGTCGTCCGCGCCAGCGTCGGGTGGGTGCTCGGCGCCAATCTGGAGACGTTGGAGCTGCAGGGCGGCGGCGACATCGCCGGGACCGGCAACGCGGCGGGCAACACCCTGAAGGGGACGTCCGGCGCCAATCGGCTGGAGGGACTGGGCGGCGTCGACACCCTGTGGGGGCTGGCCGGCGATGACATCCTCGTGGGGGGCGAGGGCAACGACCTGCTGCGCGGCGGCGCCGGCGCCGACAGGTTCCTGGTCGCCCACGCGTTCGGGTCCGTGCTTGAGACGGACACCGTCTATGATTTCAACGCCGCGGACGGCGATCTCATCGACCTCGCCGGCATCGACGCCAACCTGCTGATCGAGGGGGACCAGGCCTTCGTGAGGGTTGGGGCTTTCAACAAGCAGGCCGGTCAGATGACCCTGACCTTCGCGGGCGGCCAGACGTTGCTACGTCTGGACGTCAACGGCGACGCCAAGGCCGATTTCCAGATGAAGATCAATGGCGACGTAACCGGGGCCAGCGCCGGGTGGAGCCTGTAGGAAGCGGCCCTGCCCAAGCGTGGAGAATCCGGCGACACGATACCCATAGCAGCATATTGCACCGACGCATGTTCGTGATATGTTCCACCCATGACACGCCTCGCCCGCATTGTGGTTCCTGGTCTTCCGCATCACGTCACCCAGCGGGGCAACCGGCGCGAGGCGATCTTCTTCGAGGACGGAGACCAGGAGATCTATCGTGATCTGCTGGCGCAGCAGGCCGGCAAGGCTGGTGTCGAGGTCTGGGCCTATTGCCTGATGCCCAACCATGTCCACCTGATCCTGACGCCGACCACCGCCGAAGGCCTGGGGCGGGCGGTCGGTGAAGCGCACCGGCGCTACACCAACTTCATCAACGCCCGGGGCCGATGGACCGGCCATCTGTTCCAGAGCCGCTTTGCCTCCGTCGCCATGGACGAGGCGCATCTGATGGCGGCCGTGCGCTATGTCAGCCTCAACCCCGTGCGGGCCCGCCTGACGCCCCGCGCCCAGGACTGGCCGTGGTCCAGCGCGCGAGCCCACATTGCCGGCGTTGACGACGAGCTGGTGACGGTCCGGCCGGTCCTGGAGCGGTGTACGAACTTTGCTGAGCTTCTCGGGCAGGACCACGAGAACGGATTCGGCGATCTGCGGCGTGGCGAAGGATCTGGGCGTCCGGTCGGAACGCCGGAGTTCGTCGATGGCCTGGAGCGGCTGCTGGGCCGCGCGATCGCCCGTCGCGCACCGGGACGCAAGCCGCGCACATCGCCCAGCGAGAAAGCGGCTTTGCTGCTATAGGTATCGTGTCGCCGTATTCGGCTGCTGGGCCGCGCGATCGCCCGTCGCGCACCGGGACGCAAGCCGCGCGCAGCTTCCGGCGAGCAAGCGGCTTTGCTGCTATAGGTATCGTGTCGCGGTATTCTTGTCGCGGTATTCATCGCGAGCAAGCGGCTTTGCTGCTATAGGTATCGTGTCGCCGTATTCTTGAAGAGGGATCCGCAGCGTCTATAAGAGCCCGTGCTCTCCCTTGGAGTCTTGCATGAACCTGGGTGCGTTAATTATGGGGCTGGCGATCATGTTGGCCCCCACGACGACACCGGCGCCGGCCCCCGCCCCGCTCCCGGACCTCGCCTCCGAATTCGCCAGATACGACCTGCTGACCAAGGACCGACTGTTGTTTGCGGTGGGCGAGCTGCACGGCGCGAGGGAAAACGCCGCCTTCGTCAAGTCGCTGACAGCGTATCTTCAGGCCCAAGGCTACGAGGTGCGCGTCTTCGTCGAGCAACCGGCCGACGGCATGCTGCTGGCCGACGCCGGTCCGGAAGTCTTCCTGCAATCGCTCCGGTCGTCGGCCTTCTGGTCCGGCAGCCGGCCGGACGGACGATCCGGCGGCTTCAAGGCCTGTACCCTGTTCGACCTGCAATCGTCGGGCGCGATCCTCGCACCGATCGACACGCCCGGGTCCACGGAGCCGGCGGCTCAAAGCCGCGACGACTACATGGCCGACAGGGTCGTGCAGGCTCTGACGGCGGCGGATCAGCATGCCCCGAAGAGCGTCAGGATCGCCGCCATTGTCTGGGTCGGAAATTTCCACATGTACACCCCGCCGGGCGGCAATCCGGCGGCCTTCGACACGGCCCGGGCCCGGCTGTCCGGCTGGACCGCCATTCCCCTTTATCTGGCCGCCCGGACCGGTTCGGCCTTCAACTGCCGCGCGGCCGGCTGCGCGGTCCATCCCGTGTCCGACCTCAGCCAACTCCCGCTTGGCCTGTCGCGGCAGGACTCCGGCGAATATCAGTTCATTGTCGAGCGGTTCTCGCCGGACCTGCCGGCCGGGCCACGGCTGCCGTCCGCCCGAGCGCTCGGCGACATCTGCGGCTAGACCTTCTCCGCGGTCCGTTCATCGGCGACGCCGAGATCGGATACGCTGAATCCGTCGACACGATACCCATAGCAACGTATTGCACCCGGTTATGTTCGTGATATGTTCCACCCATGACACGCCTCGCCCGCATCGTGGTTCCCGGCCTTCCGCATCATGTCACCCAGCGGGGCAACCGGCGCGAGGCGATCTTCTTCGAGGACGGAGACCAGGAGATCTATCGTGATCTGCTGGCCGAGCAGACCCGCAAGGCCGGTGTCTAGGTCTGGGCCTGGTATCTGATGCCCACCATGTTCACCTGAATCCTGGCGCCGACCGCCGCCGAAGGTCTGGGGCGGGCGGTTGGTGAAGCGCACCGGCGCTACACCAACTTCATCAACGCCCGGGGCCGATGGACCGGCCATCTGTTCCAGAGCCGCTTCGCCTCCGTCGCCATGGACGAGGCGCATCTGATGGCGGCCGTGCGCTATGTCAGCCTCAACCCCGTGCGGGCCCACCTGACGCCCCGCGCCCAGGACTGGCCCTGGTCCAGCGCCCGAGCCCACCTTGCCGGCGTTGACGACGAGTTGGTGACAGTCCGGCCGGTCCTGGAGCGGTGTGCGGACCTCGCCGAGCTTCTCGGGCAGGACCACGAGAACGGGTTCGCCGACCTGCGGCGGGCGGAGGGATCGTCGGAACGCGTGAGTTCGTCGATGGCCTGGAGCGGCTGCTGGGCCGCGCGATCGTCCGTCGCGCACCGGGGCGCAAGCCGCGCACATCGCCCAGCGAGAAAGCGGCTTTGCTGCAATAGGTATCGTGTCGCGTTATTCCGCCGGACGCGTCGCGGATACGGACAACATGTCCCCAGGCTCCCCGTCGGCTTGCATTCCATTTGGCCGACCGGTGATTAATGTTATCGTCGGTCCCGTCGGGGATGGACCCAGGCCGGGGAGGCCGGGAACGCGCGTAATTTGAAGGGGGCCGCGTGGCGTTGTCGCTCGCGAGCAAGGTCGGTGGATGTGTGGCGTGGGCGATGCTTGCGACAGCGTTGCTGTTCGCCGTCCTTGGCCCTGGCCCGGCCGCCGCACAGACGGTCCACAACGGCGTCGGCAGCTGCGCCGGCTCGACCTGCCACGGGCGGCCGGGCGGCGACGGCCCGGTGGTGCGGCAGAACGAGCTGGTCGTCTGGCAGGACTTCACCAGCGCCGCCGGGGCCCACTCCAAGGCCTGGCGCAGCCTGCAGACCCCCTGGGCCCGGAAGATCGCCGACCGCCTTGGCCTCGGCGACGCCGCCAGCGCCCCGGCCTGCCTCGGCTGCCACACCGATAACGCCGCCCGGCGCGGCCCGACCTTCCAGGTTTCCGACGGGGTCGGCTGCGAGTCCTGCCACGGCGGGTCGGGGGACTGGCTGGCCAGCCACTATACGGTCGGCGCCAGCCGCGCCGGCAATCGGGCGCGCGGCATGCGGGCGCTGGAAGACCCTCGGGTCCTGGCCGCGACCTGCCTCGACTGCCACTTCGGCAGCGACAGGCCCGGCCAGTTCGTCAGTCACCGGATGATGGCCGCCGGCCATCCCCGCATGAGCTTCGAACTGGACCTGTTCAATAGCTATCAGAACCACGCGCGCAAGCGTTCGGCCAGCGGCGTGACCACCTGGGCCGTTGGCCAGGCCATGGCGCTGGAGCGGTCGCTGACCCTGTTCGCCTCTTCGAAGGGCAACGAGGGGGTCTTCCCCGAATTCTACTTCTTCGACTGCCACAGCTGCCACCGGGCGATCAGCGACGAGGCCAACCCGCCGGTGCGGTTCGGGACCAACCCCGGCCGGCCGATCGTCTGGGGCGCGCCGCCCTATAACGACGAGAACATGATCCTGCTCAACGCCGCCGCCCGGGTGGCCGCGCCGGAGCTGGCCGAGCGGTTCGCCGCCGACTCCAAGGCCTTCCACCAGGCCATGGGCGGCGATCGGGCCGGCATGCTCAGCGCGGCGAACCGGCTGAACGCCACGACGCGGCAGCTGAGCGGGCGGTTCGCCGCCAGGGGCCTCAGCGGCCGGGACACCATCGCCATCCTGCGGCTGGTGCTCGGCGACGCCCTGACTGTTCGCTACACGGACTATTCCGGCGGTGCCCAGGCGGTGATGGCCGTCGACACCCTGCTGACCGCCGCCGTCAACCAGGGCAGCGTCTCGTCCGGCGCGGCCGGCGGCATGCGCCGCGACATCGAGGCGGCCTATGCGGCCGTTCGCGACCCCAACGCCTACAG
>JBKJSF010000182.1:0-4185 GCA_046595895.1 Caulobacter sp.
GAACGGGTTCTGGCAAGAACACGCTCCTGAACACCATGACCGCCTTCATCGTCCCGACCGAGCGGGTCATCACCTGCGAGGACGCGGCCGAGCTGCAGCTGCAGCAGCCGCATGTGGTGCGCCTGGAAACCCGGCCGCCGAACCTCGAAGGCAGCGGCCAGATCACCATGCGCGACCTGGTCAAGAACTGCCTGCGGATGCGTCCCGAGCGGATCATCGTCGGCGAAGTCCGCGGCCCGGAAGCCTTCGACCTCTTGCAGGCGATGAACACCGGCCACGACGGCTCGATGGGCACCCTGCACAGCAACAGCCCCCGGGAGGCCATCAGCCGTCTCGAGAGCATGATCACCATGGGCGGCTACGGCCTGCCCTCGAAAACCATCCGTGAAATGATCGTCGGCTCCGTCGACGTGATCATCCAGGCCGCACGCCTGCGCGACGGCAGCCGCCGCATCACCCACGTCACCGAGGTCGTCGGCCTGGAGGGCGACGTCATCGTTACCCAGGACCTGTTCATCTACGAGATGACCGGCGAGGACGCCGACGGCAGGATCATCGGCAAGCACCGCGGCACCGGCATCGCCCGGCCGCGCTTCTGGGACCGCGCCCGCTACTACGGACTGGAGCGGGAATTGGCCGAGGCCCTGGACGCGTCGGAGTAACCGCGATGATGATCACCATCCTCATCGCCTTTCTGGCCTTCGTCGCCATTGCCGGGGTCGGCTTCGTGTTCGCCGGGGCCGGCGGGAGCAACAAGGCCACCAAGCGGGCCCAGGCCATCGTTTCGGGCGGTCCGCGCCTCGACCGCAAGGCCACGGCCCGCGCCGCCGCCAACACGCCTGAAGCCCGCCGCAAACAGATCCTCAAGACGCTAAAGGATCAGGAAAAGCAGCAGAAGAAGGCGACCTTCAACCTGCAGTCCAAGATGCTGCAGGCCGGGCTGAAGGGGAACGTCAAAGCCTTCTGGATCGTCAGCGGCGTGGTCGGGGTGCTGGTCTTCGTCGCCGTGCTGCTGTTCCAGCGTAACCCGCTGATCGCGCTCCCTGCCGGCTTCGCCGCCGGTTTCGGGCTGCCGCGCTGGGTCATCGGCTTTCTGTCCAAGCGCCGCATCAAGAAGTTCACCGAGCATTTCAGCGACGCCATCGACATCATCGTGCGCGGCATCAAGTCCGGCCTGCCGGTCCATGACTGCCTGAAGATCATCGGCCGCGAGAGCGCCGAGCCCCTGGCCGGCGAGTTCCGCAGTCTGGTCGAGAACGTCGGGGTGGGCATCTCGATCGGCGACGCCCTGGAGAAGATGTTCCAGCGCATGCCGACCAGCGAACTGCGCTTCTTCGCCATCGTGCTGGCCATCCAGCAGAAGACCGGCGGCAACCTCGCCGAGGCGCTGAACAACCTCTCCCAGGTGCTCCGTGCACGGAAGCTTATGCGCGAGAAGATCAAGGCCCTGTCCTCGGAAGCCATAGCCTCCAGCTTCATCATCGGCGCCCTGCCGCCCGGGGTGGTCATCCTGATCACCGTGACGACGCCGGCCTACATGGCTCCGATGTTCAACGATCCGCGCGGTCACATGATGCTGATGGGCGCCGCCTTCTGGATGAGCTGCGGCATCTTCGTGATGCGCAAAATGATCAACTTCAAGTTCTGACGGGGAGCATCCGATGAGCCTCGCCACCACCATTACCGACCCGGACAACATCCTCACCGGCTTCGTCGCGGCGGTCACCTTCGCCACCATCGTCACCCTGGTCTCGCCCATGCTGAAGGGCGACAAGCTGGAGAGCCGGCTGAAAAGCGTCGCCAACCGGCGAGAGGAGCTGCGAAAGCGAAACCGCGAGGCCCTGGCCAAGAAGGGCCCGACCTCGACGAGCCTGCGCCACACCGACGAGGGGCTGTACAAGAACGTCGTTGATCGGCTGCAGCTGTCGAAACTGCTGGAAGACCCCAAGGTGGTCGACAAGCTGGCCCAGGCCGGTTTTCGCGGTCCCCGGCCGATCTCGACCTTTTACTTCTTCCGGCTTGTGGCGCCGTTCGTGTTCGCCATCCTGGTGGCCTTCTATCTGTTCGTGGTCAACGATTTCGGCCTGCAGACGATGCAGAAGGTCGCCGCCTGTTTCGCGGCCCTGCTGATCGGCTACTATGCCCCCAACATCTACATCTCCAACATCGCCTCCAAGCGCCGCGAAAGCATCGTCGCCGCCTTCCCCGACAGCCTCGATCTGCTGCTGATCTGCGTCGAGAGCGGCATGTCGATCGAGGCGGCGATCATGAAGGTCAGCCAGGAAGTCGGCTCCAGCTCCATCGAACTGGCCGAGGAACTCAGCCTGCTGACCGCCGAGCTCAGCTATCTGCCGGAACGGCGCATGGCCTACGAGGGACTGGCGAAGCGGACCAACCATCCGGGCGTCAAATCCGTGGTCACCGCCATGATTCAGGCCGAGCGCTACGGCACGCCGCTCGGTTCGGCCCTGCGCGTCATGGCCAAGGAGAACCGCGAACTGCGCCTCTCCGCCGCCGAGAAGAAGGCCGCCGGCCTGCCGGCCAAGCTGACCGTGCCGATGATCCTGTTCTTCCTGCCCGTGCTGTTCGTGGTGATCCTCGGTCCCGCGATCATCAAGGTGCAGGACATCATGGCCAAGCAGTAAGCGGTCTGTCGAAGGCGGCGCGATAGAAACGCGTCGCCGCCCCCTCGATGCCGAAGTCGTTGTCATTGACCAGCAGCAGTTCGCGGTCCGACAGCAGGGCGACGCCCTCCAGGTCGGCGCAGACCTCGGGATAGTCGTCCGTCGATAGCAGCAGGGTCTTGTCGATGGAGCCGTCGGGTTTCAGTTGGGCGATGTAGAGCCTGGACGACAGCGAAATCCGCTCGAGCACCAGCAACCTGTCCTCGGCCAGCCACAGGGCGTCGCCGATCTTCAGGTCGTCGCTGTCGACTTGTCCGTCCGCCACGTCGAGCAGGAAGCTGTCGGGCGCATCGAAGGGATAGCGGTGCTCGGCCAGCAGCGACGCATCTGCGGTGTCCAGGGTCCAGACCCGGGCGGCGGTCTCGCCGGCGATCGGGCTCTGCAGGAGGGCGAACAGGCGGGTCTCGTCGCCGGACAGGGCCAGGGCTTCGAAGCCACGATTGAGCCGGCGACGGGCGGCGTCGGCGGGCAGGGTTCCCGTCACCGCATAGGCCGGCGTCGCCCGGTCGGTTTCCGCGCCGGCCGGGTAGCAGCGGGCCAGCACCCGGCCATCGGCGGCGACCTTCAACAGCGAAGGGCCATACTCCTCGGCGACCCAGAAGCCGCCATCGGCCAGGGCGACCAGGGCCTCGGTATCGACCCCGAGCAGGCTGGTCCCCAGCGGCCGGCCGTCGAGGTCGAAGACCGGCTCCATCGCCGCCTCCGGGCCGCCAGGCAGGGGCAGGCCATTGAGCCCTGTTCCATCGGCGCCGATCAGCGGCCGCACGGAGATCAGGCGCACGGTGTCGCCCTCGACCTGCAGCTCATGGATGGCCGGGGTGAAGCCGGCCAGCGGCAGGATCTTGGCGCCATCGAGGCCAAGCAACGGTCGGGCCGCCTCCAGGCCGTAGCGCTTCAGGGCCTGCCTGGGCTTGAGATTGGGCCCCCGGTCGCAGATCGCCCACACCCGCCCCGGCGGATCGCCCCGCCGGCTGGCCAGGCCCGAGCCCAGTCCGACGGTGGCGCGAAACAGGCCGGCCGGCAGGGTGATCTGCGCCATCAGGCTGTCTCCGTAGGTCAGGGCGGTCAGGGTGCAGGGTTCGGCGGTCAAGGATACCTCCCGAGAGGGACTGTGGGTGGCTCGCAAATGCTCGAATGACAGGCCCGGGCCATCCCTGGCCAACGCAACGCACTGATGATCGTCCAGCGGGCTTGGCAATCTCTTTGTCTCCGAACCGCGGCCACCGAATGCCCGGCCCCCCTTTTGCCTGATGAACCCGACTATTCGGGCGCGTATGGACGGACGATGCCTTGGAGGGTCAGGCAATGGCCGCTTTTCGCTGGCTGATTGCACCGCTGCTGACTGTCGCTACGTTGGCCCACTCGGCGGGAGCGACAACCGCTGAGGCGGGCGCGGAGTTTGTGGAGACGGCCGAGTGGGCCGAGGTTTGCGCCGGCCTTTACCTCTATGGATCAACGGCCGGCTACCCTCATGATCGCTCGCAGATGATGCTGACCGCGG
>JBKJSF010000186.1:0-13748 GCA_046595895.1 Caulobacter sp.
TCGACCAGAGCCGGTTCGCCTTCTCCAGCGACGACACCTGGGACGGCCTGCTGTCCTACCTGGCCGACTCCGCCCCGATGCCCAGCAAGGCCGGCGCCGAGGCCTGGCTGAGCCGGCTGGCCGCCGTGCCGAAACTGTTCGCCGACAGCACCGACAACGCCCGCCGGGGCATCAAGACCGGCTGGACCCAGCCGCGCTACATCGCCGAGCGGGTGCTGACCGAGGCAAAAGCCGGGGCCGCCAAGCCGGCGACCGAGACCGATCCGCTGGTGCGGGTGTTCGACAAGCTGCCGGCCAGCGTCACCCCGGCCGAAAAGGCCGCCTTCAAGGCCCGCGGCGTCGCCCTGCTGAAGGACCAGATCAACCCGGCCCGGGCGCGGTTCGTGACCTTCCTGGAAAAGGAATACATCCCGGCCACCAAGCCGGGGATCGGGGTCGGCAACCTGAAGGGTGGCAAGACCTATTACGCCTGGCTGGCCCGCCGCTACACGACTACCGACATGACGCCGGAAGAGATCCACGCGCTGGGCGTCGCCGAGGTGGCCCGCATCCGCGCCGAGATGGACGGGGTGATGGCCCAGAGCGGCTTCAAGGGGACCTTCCCCGAGTTCCTAGCCTTCCTGCGCGGCGACAAGCGGTTCGTGGCCAGCTCGCGGCAGGACCTGATGGAAAAGGCGTCGGAGATTTCCAAGCGCATCGACGACCGCCTGCCGGCCTTCTTCGGGACCTTGCCCCGCCTGCCCTACGGGGTGCGCGAGGTGCCGCGCGAGATCGAGGACAACTACACGACCGGGCGGTATTTCCCCGGCAGCCCGCAGCTGGGGGTGGCCGGCGGCTATATGGTCAACACCGGCAAGCTGGACCAGCGGGGTCTGTATGAACTGCCGGCCCTGACCCTGCATGAGGCGGTGCCCGGCCACCATCTGCAGATCGCCCTGGCTCAGGAACTGCCCGAAGTGCCGGCCTTCCGGCGCGACGCCGACATGACGGCCTACGTCGAGGGCTGGGGGCTGTACGCCGAGCGGCTGGGCGTCGAGATGGGCATCTATCGTGACCCCTATGAGCAGTTCGGGCGGCTGAGTTACGAGATGTGGCGGGCCTGCCGGCTGGTGGCCGACACCGGCATGCACTACCTGGGCTGGGACCTGGAGAAGGCCCGGTCCTGCTTCACCGACAACAGCGCCCTGTCGGCCCACAACATCGATGCTGAACTGGCCCGCTATGTCAGCTGGCCGGGCCAGGCCCTGGCCTACAAGATCGGTGAGCGGACGCTGGTCAGGGTGCGGGCCAAGGCGGAGGCGGAGCTGGGCGAAAAGTTCGACATCCGGCGGTTCCACGACGCGGTGCTGCTGGCCGGGCCGTTGCCGATGGACCTTCTGGAGCAGCGGATTGACCGGTGGATCGCGGCTGAGAAGGCGCGGAAGCGGTGACTGTCCTCCGGCGCAGCCGGATGACTGTCACCGTCAGCGCGGAACGGTGACAGTCACGCTACGCGAGACAGTCACCAATCAAACCCCCGCCCCGGTCCAGTCGCCGTAGCCCGCCCCGTCCGGCTTGCGGCCGGTGAGCTTGGCGTTGAGGCGGTAGATGGTGCGGCTGCCGGTGGTCTTGAACATCGCCGGCACGAGGCCGTGGACGAGGCAGGCCAGGCCCGCGCCGAGCAGGGTCAGGCCGACGCCCCAGGAGGCGCGGAAATGCTGGGGGTAGGTCTCGCCAACCGCGCGGGGGTGTGCGGTGAAGGGGTTGTCCATCGTCGGCCCTCGATGTGAGGCCCCTGAATGCCCGGGGTCGGCGGCGGGATCAAGGCGGCGCGTCAGCCCAACTTTCGGGATCGGGCCACGGCGGCGGCGACCGCCTGTTTCAACAGCGGTTCGAGACCGCCCTGCCCCATCAGGATTTCCAGCGCCGCCTGGGTCGTGCCCCCGGGAGAGGTGACCTGGCGGCGCAGCTCGGCGGGAGAGGTGTCGCCCGACGCCATCAGGGCGGCGGCGCCGGTCAGGGTGGAGCGGGTGAGGGTGGCGGCGGCCTCGGGGGTGAGGCCGGCGGCCATGGCGGCCGATTCGAGGGCCTCGGCGAAGGCGTAGAGGTAGGCGGGGCCGGAGCCGCTGACGGCGGTGGCGGCGTGCATCAGGTCTTCGTCGGCGATCTCGACCACCTTGCCGAGCGGGTCGAACAGGGCGTGGGCGCGGGCCCGGGCCTGGGGGTCGGCGGCGCAGACGCTCGCCGTGCCCTGGTTGATGGCGACGGCAGTGGTCGGCATGACCCGGGCGACGCGCAACCCCCCAAAGGCTTCGGCGATGTCGGCGCAGGCGACCCCGGCGGCGATGGAGACAACGACGGCGTCGGGGGAGAGGTGGGGCGAGACCGCGGCGGCGGCCTGACGCCAGACCTGGGGTTTGACGGCGAGGATGACGGTGCGGCAGGCGCCGAGCTCGCTGTCGGGCGGGTTGAGGCGCAGGCCGTGGATGTCGGCGGGGCCGGGGTGCGGGTCGCGGATGTAGATCTCGGAAGGGACAAAGGTCCCGGCCCGCCGCCAGCCCTCGATCATGGCGCCGCCCATGCGTCCGACGCCAAGGATGAGGATGGGGGTCATGGGGGCAGGGTCCTGACTCGCGAGGAGGACACCCTAGGACCTCCCTCCCCGAATGGGGAGGGCAGGCCGACAGGCCGGGTGGGGAAGTGGGTCACGATCCAAAACGGCGTGTGTTGATCACTTCCTGGCTCTGGGAGACTGTGGCCGACTTCCCCACCCGGCGCGCAACGCGCGCCTGCCCTCCCCAATTCGGGGAGGGACGGTGCTAAGCCCGGCCCACCGTCTCGAACATGCAGGCGGCCATGGCTTCTTCGGGAGTCTTCGCGCCGGCGAGCAGGAAGTCGAAGGCGGGGTAGAAGCGGTCGGCGGCTTCCATGGCGACGTCGATCATCGCCGCCGTCTGACCGGGCGTCGGGCGTTCGGCGTCGAACAGGCCCATGGCGTGGCGGAAGACCACCTCGCCGTCGTCGGCCCAGATCTCGAAATGGCCCTGCCAGAGGCGCTGGTTGACCAGGTTGGCGAGGTCGCAGGCCTTGCCGCGCGTGGCCTTGCCGGCCTTCAGGTCGATCGAGAGGCACAGCTGCAGGCACTCGGCCTCCGGGCGCCAGGCGAACCACAGTTCGTAGTCCTTCCAGTCGCCGGCCAGGGAGAAGGCCAGGTCGCCATCCTCGGTGCGATCGAAGGCCAGATTTTCAGCGGCGAGGACGTGTTCGACCACCTCGAGCGGGTCGAGCGCCAGGTAGGCTTCGTCGTCTTCGGGAGGTGAAATGTCCATCGGTCTTACCGTCCTTTGGAGGGCAGGCGGCGCTGGCGGAGATTCCCCCGAATCACCTGCTGGGCCTGACCCTAGTCCTGTTCGTTTACGAGGTCACAACCGCTTCTTTCGAAGCGGGAGCACTACTCGCCTTTGGGCGTTGCCGGCGCCGCACCCTTGAGCGCGACAACCTCGGCGCGCAGGGCGGCGATCTCGGCTTTCAGCGCCTCGAACTCATCGCGGCGGATCAGGTCGAGTTCAGCGGCGAAACGGTCGCCCTGGGCGCGGAAAGCGGCCTTGGCTTCCTCGCCGGCGGCCTGGGCGAGACCCGCGGCGGCCGTGGTCAGCTTGGCGATCTCGTCAAGGAAGGGGTTCTGGGTATGCATGGCCTCTTTCATATGGGAAACGATTCATGAATGCGAAGGGGATTAGACGACTGATCCCCAGTTTCGTGCTCTTTCGTGGTCGCGCGTTTGGCCCGATAACCGGTCCCACTTATCGGAACGCGCTCAGCGAGGTTAACGTCAGTGCCCTTCCCAGACATCAGCCCCTACGTCGGCGGCTGGACCATCCAACTATTCAACGGCACCTTCGGGATCCGCTGGTACGCCCTGGCCTATGTGGCCGGCATCCTGCTGGGCTGGCGCTACGCCGTGGCGCTGGTGCGCAATCCCAAGCTCTGGGGCGGCCGGCCGGCGACGGCGACGCCGGCCCAGATCGACGACCTGATCCTGTGGGTGACCATCGGCATCATCCTCGGCGGGCGGCTTGGCTATGTGCTGTTCTACCAGCCGGCCCTGATCTGGACGAATCCGGCCGAGATTCTCAAGATCTGGCAGGGCGGCATGAGCTTCCACGGCGGGCTGCTGGGCGTGATCGCGGCGCTGGTGTTCTTCGCCCGCGGCCAGAAGATCGACCTGATCAAGCTGGGCGACCTCGCCGCTCCCGCCGTGCCGATCGGGCTGTTCTTCGGCCGGGTGGCAAACTTCATCAATGGCGAGCTTTGGGGCCGGCCGACCGACCTGCCCTGGGGGTTCATTTTCCCCGGGGCCGACGGTTTTCCGCGCCATCCGAGCCAGCTTTATGAGGCGGCGCTGGAAGGGATCCTGCTGTTCCTGGTGCTGCGCTGGGCGACGCACAGCAAACTTTGGCTGCAACGACGCGGCGTGGTCGCCGGGCTGTTCCTGGCCGGGTATGGCCTGGCGCGGGTGGCGCTTGAGACCGTGCGCGAGCCGGACGACTTCCTCGCCAACCTGTTCGGCATGGGCGGCAGCGTGACCATGGGCATGCTGCTGTCGATCCCGATGCTGCTCGGCGGCGCCTGGCTGATCTGGCGGGGGCTGAAGGAGCCGGTGGTGATTGTGCGTACCGACGCCGCGCCGGCGACCAAAGAGGATGCTTCGGCCGCGCCATGAGCCTGAAAGCCAGATGAGTCTGAAGGAACGGCTGAAAGCCGAGATCGCGGCGGGCGGGCCGATCCCGATCGCCGAGTACATGGTCCGCTGCCTGCACGACGCCAGGGACGGCTATTACGCCACCCGTCCAGCGCTTGGCGGCGGCGGCGATTTCATCACCGCGCCGATGGTCAGCCAGATGTTCGGCGAGCTGATCGGCCTGTGGTGCGTCGAGAGCTGGACGCGGCTGGGCAAGCCGGCGCGGTTCCGGCTGGTCGAACTTGGGCCGGGCGACGGGACGCTGATGAGCGATCTGTTGCGGGCGGTGCGGCTGGCGCCGGACTTCGTTGCGGCGGCGGACCTCTGGCTGGTCGAGACCTCGGGGCCACTCAAAGGCGCGCAAGACACGAAGCTGGCCGGATCGGGCGCGCGGTGGGCCGCCGGCCTGGACGAGGTTCCGGGCGGGGCGCCGCTGATCCTGATCGCCAACGAACTGTTCGACTGCCTGCCGGCCCGCCAGTATGTGCAGACGCCGGGCGGCTGGGTCGAGCGGCTGGTGGGCCTTGACCCCGATGGCGAGCTGACCTTTGGCCTGGCGCCGAGCGCGCACGGCGAGGTTCCGGACGAGGGGGCGATGACCCTCGAGGTTTCGCCGGCCCAGGACGCCCTGGCGGTCGCCATCGCGATGCGGATCGTCGAGGATGGCGGGGCCGCCCTGATCATCGACTATGGCCGCGACAGGCCGGAGTTCGGCGATACGCTGCAGGCGCTCAAGGGGCATGAGAAGGTCGGGCCGCTGGAGTTTCCGGGCGAGTCCGACCTTACCGTGCATGTCGATTTTCCGAGCCTGCTGACCGCCGCCCGCGCGGCAGGGGCCGAGGCCGCCGATCCCGTGCCGCAGGGGCTGTTCCTCGGGCGGCTTGGCATCCAGCACCGGGCCGAGTCCCTGGTCGCGGCGCGGCCGGACCGCTCGATGGTGATCGGGCGGCAGCTGGCGCGGCTGGTGGCGCCCGATCAGATGGGTGAGCTGTTCAAGGCGGTGAGCATCCACCAGCCGGGGTTCGAGCCCCCGGGGTTTGAGAGCGCCTGACGACAGCGTCGTAAGCCGGGGACACTATATAGATTTTCGCTTTCACCTGGTTGGCGGCTCGCTGAGGAGGTTGCGAAAATCTATATAGTGTCCCCGGTTTACGCTCACCAGCAGTCGAGGCACGACACCGACCGCTGTTGTCACACTTGCTAATAACTGACTGGTCAGTTATTAGCGCCTCATGCAACCCGGCCCCCCCAAGTTTCAGCGGCGCAAGGAAGATCGTCCCGGCGAGATCGTGACGGCGGCCCTTGCGGTGTTTTCCGAGAAGGGCTTCGCGGCCGCCAAGCTGGACGAGATCGCCCGGCGGGCCGGGGTCTCGAAGGGGGCGCTGTATCTCTATTACGAGACCAAGGAAGACATCTTCCATGCGGTGGTGAAAACCGCTGTCGCCCCCAATGTGGCCATGGTGCGGGCCCGGCTGGAGGCTTTTCCGGGGCCATTCGGTCGGCTCCTGGAAATCTTCCTTCCCACCATCGCAAGTATCCTGTCGGTGTCGCCAGTGGCCGGCATCGGCAAGATGGTGATCAGCGAGGGGCGCAATTTCCCGGAGCTGGCCCGCTACTGGCACGACGAGCTGGTCGAGCCAATGATCGGCCTGGTCGGCGGCCTGATCGCCCGGGCCCAGGAGCGCGGCGAGGTTCGGCCCGGCGATCCGAAGATGTTCGCCGTTCAGCTTGTCTCTCCGTTCCTGATGGCCCTGCTGTGGCGCGAGACCTTTGTGCCGGTGGGGGCCAGGCCCTTCGACCTCAATGCCCTCGCCGCCCAGCACCTGGCCGTGCTGAAGACCGGCATGCTGACGACAGGGAGCGCCCCATGAAGCGTCCGCCCAAAGCTGTCCTGATCGGCCTGGGGGCCGTAATCATCGCCGCCGGCGCGGCCTGGGCCTTATGGCCGAAGGGTGGGCCGGTTCCGCTGACCGGCTATGTCGAGGCCGAGACCCTGTATTTCGCCGCCCCCCAGTCGGGGGCGGTGACAAGCCTGAGCGTCGAGCGCGGCCAGCGGGTGGCGGCCGGGGCGCCGCTGTTCCAGGTCGATCCGGGAACCGCCCAGGCGCAGGAGGCGCAGGCCGCGGCCCGGGCGACGGCCGCGCAGGACCGGGCGGCCGATGCGCTCAAGGGCCAGCGGCCGCAGGAGCTGGCGGTGATCCAGGCGCAGCGGGCGAGCGCCAAAGCGCAGCTGGATCAGGCCGAGGCGGACTTTGGCAGGGTGAGGAGCCTGACCGCCAAGGGCATCTATGCGCCGGCCAGGCTGGACCAGGCGCGGGCCGCCGTGGGGGTGGCGCGGGCGCAGTATCAGGAGACGGTGAAGCGGCTGGACGTCGCCGACCTGGGGGCCCGCGAGGACCAGGCCAGGGCGGCGGCGGCCGAGGCGCAGGGCGCGCGGGCCGGCCTGAGCGAGGCGGAAATCCGGGCCCGGCAGCTGAGCCCCGTGGCCCCGACGGCGGGGCGGATCGAGGATGTCTTCTACCGGCCGGGCGAGTGGGCGGTGGCCAATACGCCGGTCGTCGCCCTTCTGCCCGACGCCCGGGTCAAGCTGCGGTTCTATGTGCCGGAGACCGAGGTCACCCGGTATCGGCCCGGCGGGCGAGTGCGGTTCAGCTGCGACGGCTGCAAGGCCGGTGAGGCGCGGATCGCCTATGTCAGCCCGCGGCCGGAATTCACGCCGCCGGTGATCTACAGCCGGGGCAACCGCGAGCGGCTGGTCTTCCTGGTCGAGGCGACGCCGGACGCGCCGCGGGCGCTGGCGCCGGGGCAGCCGGTCGAGGTGGTGAGGCTGGCCCGGTGACCTCCCTGGCCATCGACGTCCGGGCCTTAAACAAGGCCTTTGGCGACAAGCGCGTCGTCCAGGACCTCGATATCCAGGTGCAGGCCGGCAAGGTCACCGGCTTTCTCGGCCCCAACGGCTCGGGCAAGACCACCACCATGCGGATGCTGTGCGGCCTGCTGACGCCGGACGGCGGCGAGGGGACCTGCCTGGGCCTCGATTTCCGCAAGGAGGCGCGGGCGATCAAGCGGCGCACCGGCTACATGACCCAGAAGTTCTCGCTCTATGAGGACCTGACCATCGCCGAGAACCTGGAGTTCACGGCCCGGGTCTATGGCATGGACGGTCGGCGGCGGCGGGTCGATGAGGCCCTGGAGAAGCTGGGCCTGACCTCGCGGCGCGATCAGCCGGCCGGGGCGCTGTCGGGCGGCTGGAAGCAGCGGCTGGCGCTGGCGGCGGCGACCCTGCATGAGCCGGACCTGCTGCTGCTCGACGAGCCGACGGCGGGGGTGGATCCGAAAGCCCGGCGCGAGTTCTGGGACGAGATCCACGGCCTGGCGGCCGGCGGGCTGACGGTGATGGTCTCCACCCACTACATGGACGAGGCCGAGCGCTGTCATGACATCGCCTACATCGCCTATGGCCGGCTGATGGCGCGCGGCACGACGGCGCAACTGATTGACCAGTCGCGGTTGGTGACCTGGCGCGCCGAGGGTGACGGGGCAGATCGTCTGTCCACGGAGCTTTCGCAGAAGCCGGGTGTCGAGATGGCGGCGCCGTTCGGCTCGGCCCTGCATGTCAGCGGCACGAACCGCGCCGCTCTGGAAGCCGCTATCGCCCCCTATCGCCGGCCGGGCCTGACCTGGACCGAGGCGCGGCCGACCATCGAGGACGTCTTCATCCATCTGATGAACAAGGCGGAGGACAACTTCGCATGACCGGGCCCAGGCTTTCCGGACAACGCATCCTGGCCGTCCTGATCAAGGAGTTCATCCAGCTCACCCGCGACCGGCTGACCTACGCCATGATCCTGGCGGTGCCGATCGTGCAGCTGCTGCTGTTCGGCTACGCCATCAACAACGACCCGCGCCACCTGCCGGCCATGGTGCTGGACCAGGACCGCAGCCAGTTCAGCCGCTCGGTGCTGGTGGCGCTCGACAACACCCAGTACTTCCGCTTCGTCGCCGAGGCCCACAGCCCGGCCGAGCTCGACGCCGCCATCGCGGAGGGCCGGGCGCAGTTCGCCATCACCATCCCTCAGGACTTCGGCCGCCGGGTGGTTCGGGGCGACAACGCGCAAATTCTCATCGAGGCCGACGCCTCGGATCCGACCACGGTGGGCGGGGCGGTGGCGGCGGTGGCCGGCCTGCCCGGCCAGGCGCTGAGCCATGACCTGACCGGCCCGCTGGCCAACCTAGGGGGAGCCGGCAAGTCGGCCCCGTTCGAGGTGGTGGTCCACCGACGCTACAATCCCGAGAACATCACCGCCTACAACATCGTGCCCGGGCTCCTGGGCATCGTGCTCAGCATGACCCTGGTGATGATGACCGCCCTGGCCCTGACCCGCGAGCGCGAGCGGGGGACCATGGAGAGCCTGCTGTCGACGCCGGTCGAGCCGCTGGAGGTGATGGTCGGCAAGCTGGCCCCCTATGTGGTCATCGGCCTGATCCAGACGGCGATCATCCTGGTGCTGGCGAAGCTGCTGTTCGGGGTGCCGTTCGTCGGCGGCTGGGGGGCGCTGACCATCGGCGTGGTGCTGTTCATCGTCGGGTCCTTGAGCCTGGGCTTTCTGTTCAGCACCCTGGCCAGGAGCCAGCTGCAGGCCATGCAGATGAGCGTCTTCTACCTGCTGCCCTCGCTGCTGCTGTCGGGCTTCATGTTCCCGTTCCGCGGCATGCCCGGCTGGGCCCAGGCGATCGGCGAGGTCATCCCGGTCACCCACTTCCTGCGCATCGTCCGCGGCGCGCTGTTGAAGGGCGTCGGGGTCGAGCATGCCTGGGGGAGCCTCCTGGCGCTGACCCTGTTCGTGGCGGTGGTCGCAACGCTGGCGATGAGCCGGTATCGGACGACGCTGGACTAGACAAAGCGGGCCGGCTCCCGCATGCGACGCCCATGGCGGTCTATACGGACATCACCGACGAGGAGCTCCAAGGCTTCCTCGCCCGATACGATCTGGGCGAGCCGCTGGCGTTCAAGGGCATCGCCGAGGGCATCCAGAACTCCAACTACCTGCTGGAAACGGCCGACGGGCGGTTCATCCTGACCGTCTATGAGCGGGGGGTGACGGCGGCCGAGCTGCCCTATTTCCTCGAGCTGATGGGCTATCTGGCCGAAGCCGGCTTCCCGTCGGCGCGACCCGTTCCCGACCGCGAGGGCGCGGTGCTGCAGCATATCCGGGGCAAGCCGGTGGCGCTGGCCCAGTTCCTTCCCGGGCTGTCGGCGCGGCGGCCGACGGTGGCCCAGTGCCGGCAGGCGGGCGAGGGCCTGGCCTGGCTGCATCAGGCCGGCGAAGGGTTTGCGGGCCGGCGGGCGAACGACCTCGGCCAGAGCGCCTGGGCGCCGCTGTTCGAGGGGCTGGAGGGCGCGGCCGAGGCCTTGAAGCCCGGGCTGGCGGCGACCATCTCCGATGACCTGGAACGGCTGGCGGCGTACTGGCCCAAGGGCCTGCCGGCGGGGGTCATCCACGCCGACTTCTTCCCCGACAACGTCTTCTTCCGCGAGGGGCGGTTCGCCGCCGCCATCGACTTCTACTTCGCCTGCGACGACGCCTATGCCTATGATCTGGCCATCACCTTGAACGCCTGGTGCTTCGAGAGCGGCGGCGAGTTCAACATCACCGCCGGCAAGGCGCTGCTGGCTGGCTATGAGGCCCGGCGGCCGTTGTCGGAGCCTGAGCGGGCGGCGCTGCCGGTGCTGGCCCACGGGGCGGCGATGCGGTTCTTTCTGTCACGGCTAGCCGACTGGGGCGCGACGCCGGACGGGGCGCTGGTCCGGCCGAAGGACCCCATGGAATACGAACGCAAGCTGGCGGTGCACCGGGCCGGGCTGTCGATCCTGACGGACGCCGCATGACCCCCAAGGTGGTGATCTATACCGACGGCGCCTGCCGGGGGAATCCCGGGCCGGGCGGCTGGGGCGCTGTGCTGATGTCGGGCGGCAAGACCAAGGAGATCAAGGGCGGCGAGCTGGCGACGACCAACAACCGCATGGAGCTGATGGCCGCCATCCAGGCCCTGGAGGCGCTGAACAAGCCCTGCACCGTCGAGCTGCACACTGACAGCAAATACGTCCAACAGGGCATCAAGGAATGGCTGCACCTCTGGAAGGCGCGCGGCTGGAAGACCTATTCCAAGGGCGCGGTCAAGAACGACGACCTGTGGAAGCGGCTGGACAAGGCCCGGCTGCAGCATGAGGTCGACTGGCGCTGGATCAAGGGCCACGCCGGCCATGAGTGGAACGAACGGGCCGATGTGCTGGCCGGCGAGGGCATGCGGGAGACGCTCGGGGAAGCCTGAGACGGCTTGACAAGTTCAACATTGAACGATGTTATTAGTTCAATGTTGAACGAAAGACGACCGCGCCATGGATCGTAGACATTTCATTTCCCTGATCGGCGGCGGGACAGTGATGGCCGCCGGACTTTCGGGATGCGCCGAGGGGCCGGACCCCAGTGTCGCCTGGGTGTCGCCGGGATCGCCTGAGCGAGACGTCCGCCGCTACGCCCTGGCCCACGCCATCCTCGCGCCCAACCCGCACAACCGCCAGCCCTGGCTGGCCCGGCTGGACGGCGAGGACACGGTCACCCTGTTCATCGACCGCTCACGCCTGCTGCCGGCCACCGACCCGTTCAGCCGCCAGATCGTCATCGGCTGCGGGGCCTTCCTGGAGCTGTTGGTCATCGCTGCCGGGGCCAAGGGCTATACGGCGACGGTGGCCGCCTTCCCGGACGGCCAGCCGGCCGACGGGCTGGACGACCGGCCGTTCGCACGGGTGGTGTTCGCCAAGGGCGGAACGCTGGATCCACTGTTCCGCCACATCCTCCGTAGGCGGACTGTCCGTGAGCCGTTCGACATCAAGCGGCCGATTCTGGCCGGCGACCTGGCCGCGCTGCAGGCGGCGGTGGGCCCGGGCCTGCGCACGGGCGCGGCGATCGGCGGCGAGGCCCTGGCGGCGCTGAAGACTCTCACCCGCGAGGCCTTCCAGCGCGAGGTCGATACGGCAGCGGCCAACCAGGAGAGCGTCAACCTGATGCGCATCGGCGAGAAGGAAATCGCCCAGCACCGGGATGGCTTGTTCCTGCGCGGCCCGGCCATCGAAGCCATGCACGCGGTCGGCCTGCTCAATCGCCAGGCCCTGGCCAAGCCGGGGACCATGGCCTTCAAACAGGCGCGGGCATTTGCCGATCCGCTGTGCGAGGCGACCACCGCCTTTGTCTGGATCGTCAGCCCGGGCAACGACCGGGCTGTGCAGATCGCCTCCGGCCGCGCCTACGCCCGCATGGCGCTGGAAGCCACCGCGCGCGACATCGCCCTGCAGCCGATGAGCCAGGCACTGCAGGAGTATGCCGAGATGGCGCCGCTGATGGCGCGAATGGTCCGGCTAACCGGGATCGCCGACGGCGAGCGGCTGCAGATGCTGGTCCGCGCCGGCTATGCCAAGGACGTTCCCCCCGCCCCGCGCAAGGGTCTGGACGACCTGTTCCGGAGCGCCTGATGGCCCTGAAGGACCGGCCGGACGTCTCGGTGCTGACCGAGATCGGTATCATTTCGCAACTGTCCACCGCCGCGCTGGAACGCAGCCTGCCCGACGGCATGAGCGCGGCGCAGTTCGGGGTGCTGACCCACTTCATGCGGCGCGGCGGCGAGGACAGCCCGGCCAGGCTGGCGGCGGCGTTCCAAGTCACCAAGGGGGCGATGACCAATACCCTTCAGCGGCTGGAGGCGCAGGGGTTTGTGCGGGTGCTGGCCGACGAGGCTGACGGGCGCAGGAAATGGGTGTCGCTGACGTCCGACGGGGCGCGGGCCTACGAAACCGGGCTGATGGCGCTGCGGCCTAGAATGGAGGGGTTGCGGGAAGCCTTCACCGACGCGGAGTTCGTGGCGGCGCTGCCGTTCCTGAAGGCGCTCCGGGTTTGGATGGACGAGAACCGGTAATGGTCTTTCTCAGAAAAACACCAGGATGGCTAACGCGCCGCCCAGCAGCCCTCTAATCGCGACATCCAGCATCGCATATCGCCAAAGGCCCGATCTCGCGAAGACACCAGCCGTCTGCAAGCCAAAGAGTGCCCAAGCGACAAGGCTCACCGCCATGAGTTGTTGAACGGCCCTGTAGCTCAGCAACCACGCAACGCCAGCGCTCAAGCCGCAAAGCAGAGCCGCCAACGCTAGCGACTTAGCTTCCACATACCAAAACCCTCTTTGGCTCAGGACAGAGTTGGTCATCCTATTTCCGCATCCCGTCGTTGACGCAAAACCGTCTGCGAGCGGATTGATAGGTCGCGGCTTTCTCTGGAACCATAGATTGGATTCCGACCGCTAGGCCGCCTTCACCCGCAGGCTCGCGGCCGACAGCACTTCCAGCACCTGCACGGTCTTGCCGGGGATGAGGGCGTCGTCGCTCAGGGCGTCCCATTCCTTGCCTTCGACATGCACCCGGCCGCGGCCTTCGGCGAAGGTGCTGGCCGCCTCGCCGCGGGCCCCGATCAGGCGGGTGACGTTGTCGTTGATGTCCGGCCCGTCGCCCGAGATGTTGCGCGGCAGATAGCGCCGCGCCGTCACCGTCAGGCCGATGGTGAGAACCGCGTAGATCAGCAGGTGGATGGCGACATTGGACGGCAGCACAAAGGTCAGCGCCGCCATCACCGCCGCCGTCACCGCCGGCCAAAGCATCCAACCGGAACCGGTCATCAGCTCGGCCCCGAGGATGACCGCCCCGAGGGCCAGCCAGAACCAGATCGCGTGAGTGGCGTAGAGGGCGTCCATCGGCTAGCTCCTCGGGGCTCGCGGCGCGGGCGGGGCGGCCGGCGCACGGGACACGGCGTCACCGCCGCTGAGGGTCTTCACCAGCTCGCCGATGCCGGCGATGGAGCCGGTCAGGCCGGCGAAGTCGGCCGGCACGATGACCGTCTTCTGCTGCGGGCTGGAGGCCAGCAGGGCGAAGGCTTCGACGTATTTCTGTGCGATGAAGTAGTTGATGGCGTTGACGTCGCCG
>JBKJSF010000197.1:0-4865 GCA_046595895.1 Caulobacter sp.
ATCGCCTTGAAGACCTGCAGGAATCTTGCGCCGATGGCACCGTCCACGACGCGGTGGTCGCAGGTCAGGGTGACGGTCATCACGGTCGCAATGGCCAGCTCGCCCTTGCGGACAACCGGGCGCTCCTCGCCAGCCCCGACGCTGAGGATACAGCCCTGCGGCTCGTTGATGATCGAGGCGAAGGACTTGATGCCCATCATGCCGAGATTGGAGACCGAGAAGGTGCCGCCCTGGAACTCTTCGGGCTTCAGCTTGCGGTCGCGGGCCCAGCCGGCCAGGTCCTTGGCTTCGGTGGCGATCTGGGCCAGGCCCTTGGTGTCGGCCTTGCGGATGATGGGGGTGATCAAGCCGCCATCGATGGCCACGGCCATGGCGATGTCGGCGTGGTGGTGAATGGCCAGCCCCTCGGGGCTGTAGCTGGCGTTGGCCTCCGGCACGCGGGTCAGGGCGACGGCGACGGCCTTGATGACCAGGTCGTTGACCGAGACCTTGACGCCGTCCTTCTCCAGCATGGCGTTGATCTTGGCGCGGGCAGCCAGCAGGCCGTCGATCTCCAGGTCGATGGTCAGCGGGAAGTGGGGGATGTCGCGGAAGCTGTCGGTCATCCGGCGGGCGATGGTCTTGCGCATGCCGTCGAGCGGGACGAGGTCGTAGGTGCCGTCGGGAATGCCAAGCTGGGCCAGCGACTGGGCTTGACGCGGAGCGGCGGCCGGTGCGGCGCCAGGAGCGGTCGGAGCAGCGCTGGGCGCCTTGCCGCGGGCGGCGTCGACGTCGATCTTGATCACCCGGCCGTGCGGGCCGCTGCCCTTGACGGTGGAAAGGTCGAGGCCGGCGGCCTGGGCCAGGCGGCGGGCCAGGGGCGAAGCCATGACCCTGTCGCCCGAACCGTTCAACTGGGCGGCTGGCGCCTTGGTGGTCGCGCCGGTCTCGCCGGCGGCCTGGACCGGTGCGGCGGGCGTTGGCGGCTTGGCGGCTTCGGGAGCCGGTTTGGGCGCTTCAGCCTTGGGAGCCTCGGCCTTGGGCGCGGACTCCTCGCCCTCCCCCGCCATGCGGGCGATGGGGGTGTTGACCTTGACGCCTTCGGTCCCGGCCTCGACCAGCAGGGCCTCGATGACCCCCTCGTCGACGGCCTCGACCTCCATGGTCGCCTTGTCGGTCTCGATCTCGGCGATGACGTCGCCGGCCTTGACGGTGTCGCCGGGCTTCACATGCCACTTGGCCAGCGAGCCTTCCTCCATGGTCGGCGACAGGGCGGGCATCAGGATTTCAATAGACATCGCTTGCTCTCTCAAACGCTTGGCGAGGCGATTGCATCTGGGCCAAGTCTGAACTCTGTACGCCCCAGGTCAGGTGGGCGGGACGGTGACAGTCATCCGGCTGCGCCGGAAGACAGTCACCGGTGGCGGATTCGGTGACTGTCCCGCGAAGCGTGACTGTCACCGTTGGGCAGGAGCCGTTCAGCGCGTGACTCATGCCCCCTCCTGCGACAGATGTGCTAGGCCCTCCGCATGGGCCTCCCAGTTCTGGCCGTCGAAGTCTTCGATGCGCAGGTCGAGGCCGGTGACATCGTCCAGGCAGCGGGCGTTGACCGACCAGCCGTCCGGGTTGGAGCGCGGCCGGTAGAAGGCCTTGACGCCGCAGACCTTGCAGAAGGTGTGCTGCGCCACGCCCGTGTTGAAGCTGTAGGTGGTGATGGCGTCGGCGCCGGCCGTCAGCCGGAAGCGGCTCTCCGGCACAATGACATGCACGAAACCGACCTTCTGGCACATCGAGCAGTTGCAGCTCTGCGCCTCGACGACAGCCGGCAGGGACGCCTCGAAGCGGACGGCGCCGCAGTGGCAGCCGCCGGCATGCCAAGTGAGGCCGCTCATAGCCCGCGCTCCAGCCACCAAGTCTCCGACCGATAGGGTTCGGGTACGCGGTCGTTCCAGGGATCGACACCCAGCGCCTCCAGATCCCCGAACCAACGCTCGCGCAAGGAGGTGGGGAGCGCTTTTCCCGACCAGGGATCGAAGGCGATCACTATGGTGCTGCCGCCGCCATCCAGGATCGGGATGGCGAACTCGCGATGGCGGGGATCATAGGTCACGGCGGTCTCGTCGTCGCCGACGAAGCCCATCAGCTCCGGATAGTCGGCCGCCAGCGCCGACGAACAGCCGGGGCCGAACGACGTGAAGTCCTCCTCCACGTTGAGCGGGTTCCAGTCGTCGCCGGCAGCGTCGGTCACTTGTAGCAAACCGCCTTGGCGGCCCTGACGATCTTCTCGACCGACGGCAGCGACAGGACCTCCAGGTTGGCCGCGTAGGGCAGCGGCACGTCTTCCTGGTGGACGCGCAGCGGCGGGGCGTCGAGGTAGTCGAAGGCGTGCTCGATCACCCGCGCCACGATCTCTGCGCCGACGCCCATCGGCCCCCAGCCTTCCTCGGTGCAGACGATGCGGTTGGTCTTCTTGACGCTCTCGATGATGGTTTGATGGTCCATCGGCCGGATCGTGCGCAGGTCGATGACCTCGGCGTCGATGCCCTCGGCGGCCAGTTCCTCGGCGGCCTTCAACGCCAGACCGACCATGCGGCTGTGGGCGGTGATGGTGACGTCGCTGCCCTCGCGGCGGACCTTGGCTTTGCCGATCGGTACGATCCAGTCCTCGACGTCGGGGATGTCGAACTCGACGCCGTACATCATCTCATGCTCGAGGAAGACGACGGGGTTGGGGTCGCGAATGGCGGCTTTCAGCAGGCCCTTGGCGTCGGCGGCATCGTAGGGCGCCACGACCTTCAAGCCAGGCACCTGGCCGTACCAGGCGCTGTAGTCCTGGCTGTGCTGGGCGCCGACGCGGGAGGCCGCGCCGTTGGGGCCCCGGAAGACGATCGACGACTTGATCTGGCCGCCCGACATGTAGAGCGTCTTGGCGGCCGAGTTGATGATCTGGTCGATGGCCTGCATGCCGAAGTTCCAGGTCATGAACTCGACGATGGGCTTGAGGCCCGCCATCGCCGCCCCGACGCCGAGGCCGGCGAAGCCGTGCTCGGTGATCGGGGTGTCGATGACGCGGCGGTCGCCGAACTCCTGCAGCAGTTCCCGGGAGACCTTGTAGGCGCCCTGGTACTGGGCGACTTCCTCGCCCATCAGGAAGACGGATGCGTCGCGGCGCATCTCCTCGGCCATGGCGTCGCGCAGGGCGTCGCGGACGGTGATCCTGACCATCTTCGTCCCGGCCGGGATCTCCGGATCGTTTAGCGGGGCCTTGGGGGTGACGGGGGCCGGCCCCTCCCCCTCCAGCCGAGCCTTGGCCTCGGCGGCCGGAGCAGCCTCGGCCTTCGGCGCTTCCGCTTCTGGCGCCTTGGCTTCGAGAGCGGGCGACGCGCCCTCCTCGCCTTCCAGACGGGCGATCGGCGTGTTGACCTTGACGTTTTCGGCGCCGGCATCGACCAGGATGTCGGCGATCACGCCTTCATCTACGGCTTCTACTTCCATGGTCGCCTTGTCGGTCTCGATCTCGGCAATGACGTCGCCGGCCTTGACGGTGTCACCGACCTTTACGTGCCACTTGGCGAGCGTCCCCTCCTCCATGGTTGGAGAGAGGGCGGGCATCAGGATGTCGGTCATTACTCGGCCGCCTCCAGGTAGACGTCTGTGTAGAGTTCGGACGCGTCCGGCTCAGGGGAGGTACGGGCGAATTCGGCGGCCTCGGCGACGATGCGCTTCACCTCGGCATCGATAACCTTCAGCTCGTCCTCGGTCACCTTGGCGGCGTCCAGTTTTTCGCGCAGGTGGTCGATAGGGTCGCGGGTCTTCTTGACCTCGTCCACCTCCTCTTTGCTGCGGTATTTGGCCGGGTCGCTCATCGAGTGGCCACGGTAGCGGTAGGTCTTCATTTCGAGGATGTAGGGGCCGTTGCCGCTGCGGGCGTGCTCGGCGGCGCGGGCGCCGGCCTCGGCCACGGCATCGACGTCCATGCCGTCCACCTCTTCGCCCGGGATTCGGAAGGAGATGCCGCGCTTGTGCAGGTGGGTCTCCGAGGTCGAGCGCTCGATCGAGGTGCCCATGGCGTACTGGTTGTTCTCGATCATGTAGACGACGGGCAGGCTCCACAGTTGAGCCATGTTGAAGCTCTCGTAGACCTGGCCCTGGTTGGCGGCGCCGTCGCCGAAATAGGCGAAGGAGACATTGCCGTTGTCCCGGTACTTGTTGGCCAGCGCCAGGCCGGTGCCGAGGCTGACCTGCGCCCCGACGATGCCGTGGCCGCCGTAGAAGCCCGCCTGCGTCGAGAACATATGCATCGATCCGCCCTTGCCCTTGGACGAGCCGCCGGCCCGCCCCGTGAGTTCGGCCATGACGCCCTTGGGGTCCATGCCGCAGGCGAGCATGTGGCCGTGATCGCGATAGCCGGTGATGACCTGGTCGCCGGGCGCGCGCACCGCCTGGACGCCCACGGCGATCGCCTCCTGGCCGATGTAGAGGTGGCAGAAGCCGCCGATCAGGCCCATGCCGTAAAGCTGGCCCGCGCGCTCCTCGAAGCGCCGGATCAGCAGCATGTCCCGGTAGTAGCTGAGAAGCTCGTCCTTGCCGCCCGCCGCTTTCGGGTCAGAGCCGTTGGCCTTCCGCCGACCGGCCTCGCCGGTCTGCCCACGCGCCATGCGTCACTCCGTCGTCCACTTTGGTGTCCCTTGGCTAACCGCTGGGCGGCTCAAGGGGTCAGGCGGATCACATAGTCCCTTGGATCGGCGAAGCCTAGCAGGGAGCGCGCCCTTTCCTCCAGCAGGTCGGCGGAAAGGCTGGTGTCCCTCAGCAGTTGAGCCCGGTCCTCCAGGTCCTGCCGCTGGGCGCGCAGCGCGCCGAGCTCTCGGGTCTTGGCATTCAGTACC
>JBKJSF010000205.1:0-7801 GCA_046595895.1 Caulobacter sp.
CCCAAGGGCATCGTCCAGTCCCACGGCATGCGCTGGCGCCACCTCGCCGTCCGTCCGGACGGCGTAGGCTATGGCGCCGACGCCCGCAGCCTGATCTCCACGCCGCTCTATTCCAACACCACCCTGGTCTGCTTCTTCCCGACCCTGTCCGGCGGCGGCACGGTCCACATGATGGGCAAGTTCGACACCGCCAAATACCTGCAGATCGCCCAGGACCAGCGCATCACCCACAGCATGCTGGTGCCGGTGCAGTACCGCCGCCTGATGGAATTCCCCGGCTTCGACACCTTCGACCTGTCGAGCTTCCAGATGAAGTTCTGCACCAGCGCCCCGTTCTCCGCCGAGCTGAAGGCGGAGATCCTCGCCCGCTGGCCCGGCGGCCTCGTCGAGTACTACGGCATGACCGAGGGCGGCGGCAGCTTCGCTCTCGCCGCCCACGAACACCCCGACAAGCTGCACACGGTCGGCCAGCCGGCCCCCGGCTGCATCATCCGCCTGGTCGACGAGGAGGGGAACGAGGTGCCCACCGGCGAGATCGGCGAGATCGTCGGCTACAGCCCCGCGACCATGAACGGCTACCATAACCAGCCGGGCAAGACCGCCGAGGCCCAGTGGGTGCATCCCGAGACCGGCGACATCTACATCCGCACCGGCGATGTCGGCCGACTCGACGCCGAGGGCTTCCTGCAGCTGATGGACCGCCGCAAGGATATGATCATCTCCGGCGGCTTCAACATCTATCCCAGCGACATGGAGGCGGTGATGGTCGAACATCCCGCCGTCGTCGAGGCCGCCGTCGTCGGCGTGCCGTCGAAGGACTGGGGCGAGACGCCGGTCGCCTTCGTGGCCCTCAAGGAGGGCGTGACCGCCACCCCGCAGGAGATCCGCGAGTTCACCAACGCCAAGGTCGGCAAGACCCAGCGCATCGCCGACGTGGTCCTGGTCGACGCCCTGCCCCGCAGTCACATCGGCAAGGTCCTGAAACGCGAACTACGCGACGCCTACGACGGCCCGGCCAAGAGCTGATGCTGGTCGTCACGGGCACGGTCACCGGCAGACCGCACAGCTTCGACCAGCTCTTGGCCGCCGCCCTTGAGCACGTGCGCCGCTCGCGGACCGAGGCGGGCTGCCTCAAGCACGGCGTCGCCATCGACGCCGAAGACCCGCTGACCTTGGTCTTCTACGAGGAGTGGCAAGATCGAGCGGCGCTGGACGCCCATTTCCAGGTTCCGGACTCGCTGGCCTTCATGAAGATCATGCGCTCGCTGGCCGCCAGCCAGACCAGGATGACGATCCTGCCGATCGAACCGCGCGACCCATAAAGGTGCTGCGCTGAGGCCATCGCCATTCGCCACCGTCATCCCGGCCGTAGCGGAGCCCGGAGAGCCGGGACCCAGGGGGTGACAGATCTCCACTCGCGCCGCCGCTGATATTGAGCCCGGACCCCCTAGCTAGGTCCCGGATCGTCCCTGCGGGTCGTCCGGGATGACGGTAGAGGGTTGGTCATCATCAAAAAGGTAAACCCGCCCGGTCACGACGGGACGTCCCGGCTGGCGCTGGCGTAGAGCCAAGCTTCGACCTCGCCGGCCTCGCGGGACACCCTTGAATGACCGGGGGTAACGGGCCTAGGTCATAATCATGAGTTCCTCCCCGCCAGGCCTCGAAAGCGTCATCGCCGCCGCCAAGACGGCGGGGCCCAAGGGCTTGCCACCGGTGCATTTGTGGCACCCGGAGCATTGCGGCGACATCGACATCGTCATCCGCAAGGACGGCCTGTGGTTCCATGAGGGCAGTCCGATCGGCCGCGAGGCGCTGGTGCGGCTGTTCTCCACCGTGCTGCGCAAGGACCCGGACGGCTTTCACCTGGTCACCCCGGTCGAGAAGATGCGCATCACCGTCGAGGACGCGCCCTTCATCGCCGTGCGCGTCGACCGCGAGGGCGAGAGCCTGAAATTCCTGACCAACGTCGGCGACGAGGTCATCGCTGGCCCCGACAACGCCATCCGCGTCGAGGTCGATGCCCAGAGCGGCGAGCCCCGCCCCTACATCCACGTCCGCCGGGGCCTGGAGGCGCGGATCGCCCGGCCGGTGTTCTACGAGCTGGTCGAGATGGCCGCCGAGCACACCACTTCCGAGGGCCCGGTGCTGGCGGTGGAGAGCGACGGCGTCGTCTTCCCGGTCGGGCCGGTCGGAGCGCATCTGACGTGAAGCCCAGCTCCGAACTGCGCGAGTGGATCGGCCACCACCTCGACCCGCTCGACGACAGCGCGACGGGGCCCTACCGCTCGGACTTCGACATGAACCCGGACCTGCATCCCGGCGAGACGGCCATCACTCCGGCCGCCGTGCTGGTGCCGTTGATCGAGCGGCCGGAAGGCCTGTCGGTGCTGCTGACCCGCCGGTCCTCGACCCTGCGCCGCCATTCCGGCCAGGTGGCCTTTCCCGGCGGCCGCATGGACCCCGGCGAGACGGCTGTCGAAGCGGCGCTCAGAGAGGCCGAGGAGGAGATCGCGCTGGATCGCGCCCACGTGACCCTGGCCGGCCTCTCGACCCCCTACAGGACTGGCACAGGCTATCTGGTGACCCCCGTGGTCGGTTTCCTGCCCCCCGACCTGCCGCTGGTCGCCAGCGAGGCGGAGGTCGCCCATATCTTCGAGACCCCGTTCGGCTTCCTGATGGACCCCGCCAACTACGAGGAACGCCACTACGACATGCCGGACGGCCAGCGGCGGCGGTTCTACGCCATGACCTGGGAGGACGAACTGATCTGGGGCGCGACGGCGGGCATGCTGCGGGCGCTGTACGACCGGCTGTATGGGGCGGCGGTGGCCTGATTTCCCTGTGGAGGTTTTTCGTATATACTTGTAGATACGAAAGGGTGCCTCATGACCAAAGCCACAGGCCGCGTCTTCAGAAGCGGCAATAGCGAAGCCATCCGACTCCATAAGGATGTAGCGTTTGGCGAAGAGCTGGACGTTACCGTCATTAGGTCCGGCGAGGTTCTCACGATCTATCCGACCCGGCCCTCGATCCAGGACATGTTGCGGCAACTCGACGAACTTCCCGGCCCTGGGGAGATCGAAGTACGAGACGGCGACATCTTTCCTTATCGGCCGGGCCTGGAAGATTGAGCTTCATCCTCGACACAAACGTCGCCATTCACCTCAGGGACGACGACGTGGCGACCAAGGCAAAGGTCCGCCGGTTGGATGGCGCCATCATGTTCTCGATCATCACGCGCGTTGAACTCGAAGGCGGCATCGCGGCAAATCCAGCGAAAGCCGCTCTTCGGCGCCTGCGGCTGGACGCTATGCTGCGCGCCATTCCAACAATCGATTTTGATTCCGGCTCGGCCGATACCTTTCGATCCATCGTTGAGAACTCCGGCTTTTCCCGTCGGAAGATCCTCGACCGTATGATCGCTGCGCAGGCCATCACGCTACGGGCCACGTTGGTAACCATGAATCCGAATGATTTTGCGGATATTCCCGGCTTGAAACTCTTGGCTTGGTAGACGCCTCTTCTCAGCGTCGCTCAGCCGCTATAACCACCAACGCCATGTCCACCCTCCCCGACAACATCGGCCAACCGGCCTGGATGACCCTGCCCGCCACCGTGGCGGTGATCGAGGCGCTTGAGGCCAAGGGCTTCGCCGGTTGCGCCCGGTTCGTCGGCGGCTGCGTGCGCAATACGCTCTTGAAGACCGATGTCGATGATATCGACATCGCCACCACCCTGACCCCCGACCAGGTCACCGAGGCGCTGGAGACGGCTGGCTTGAAGGCCGTGCCGACCGGCGTCGACCACGGCACCATCACCGGGGTCAGCCAGGGCCGGCCCTATGAGATCACCACCCTGCGCAAGGATGTCGCCACCGACGGGCGCCGGGCGGTGGTGTCCTTCACCAAGAGCTGGGCCGAGGACGCCCAGCGCCGCGACTTCCGGCTGAACGCCATCTACGCCGACGCCGACGGCCGGCTGTTCGATCCGACGGGCGAGGGTATCGCCGACTGCCTCGCCGGGCGCATCATCTTCGTCGGCGATCCGATGACCCGCATCCGCGAGGACTACCTGCGCATCCTGCGCTGGTTCCGCTTCCACGCCTGGTACGGCAAGGGCGATCCCGACCAGGCGGCCCTGACCGCCTGCAAGGCGCTCAAAGGCATGCTGTCCGGCCGCGCCGCCGAGCGGACCCAGAAGGAGCTCCTCAAGCTGCTGGCCGCCGAGGACCCCCGCGGCGCCCTGCGGCTGATGGCGGCGACCAGCGTGCTCTCCTCGGTGCTGCCCCAGGTCAAGGCGCTGACCCGCTTCGAGACCCTGGTGGCCATTCAGACCGAGCAGCTGTTCGAGACCGACGCCGAGCTTCGCCTGGCCGCCCTGCTGCCCGACGATGCGGCCCTGGCCCGGGAGATCGCCGAGCGGCTGCGGCTGTCCAACGCCTTGAAGGACAGGCTGGTCGATGCGGCAGGCAAGGAGCCGCGCATCGTCTCCTGGATGAGCCCCCGCGAGGCCCGGCGCACCGTCTACAAGATCGGCCTGCGGGCCTTCAGCGACCGCATCAAGCTGGCCTGGGCCGCCTCCACTCGACCTTCGACCACCTCCCAGTGGCGCGGCCTGCTGGCCCTCGCCGAAACCTGGACCCCGCCGGCCTTCCCGCTGACCGGCGAGGAGATCCTGGCCGCCGGCGTGCCCAAGGGCCCGATGGTCGGGGAGGTGATGCGCGAGGTCGAGGAGTGGTGGATCGACCACGACTTCATGGACGACAGACTGGCGGCCGTTGAGCGGCTGAAGGCCGTGGCCCAGGGGATGGCCTACTAATCTCGCGGAGTCCTGGGGCAACCAAGCCCCGGCGCGCGCCGTTCTGCGAGGATGCGCGCATTCTTCTTCATCTGCCTGGCGACCTTCGCCGTCATCGCCGCCGTCGGCCTGATCCCCGCCCGGGCCGAGACCCCGCGGCCGCTTCCGGCCTTCGAGGCGGCGTTGGCCAGGCAAGGCGCCCTGCAGCCCGCCTCGGCCTTCAACGGCGTCATCGACCGCAACGCCCGCTCCCTGGCCCTCTACGCCGAAGCCGCCAAGGTGATCACCCATCCGCGCTGCATCAACTGCCACCCGGTCGACAACATCCCTCGCCAGGGCGCGGCCATGAAGCCGCACAGTCCGCCGATCACCGGCGCGCTCGATGGCCACGGGCCGGCCGGCCAGCGCTGTTCGACCTGCCACGGGGTGAGAAACTTCGAGGTCGGCGGCGACAACATCCAGTCGATCCCGGGCAACCCGAAGTGGGCCCTCGCCCCGGCCAAGATGGCTTG
Source organism: Caulobacter sp. (assembly GCA_046595895.1). Classification (GTDB taxonomy): domain Bacteria; phylum Pseudomonadota; class Alphaproteobacteria; order Caulobacterales; family Caulobacteraceae; genus Caulobacter. The sequence goes on from JBKJSF010000205.1 coordinate 5,310, forward strand.
GCAGGGCAAGACTCCTGGCGAGATCTGTCGCCAGATCAAGGACCCGAGCCGCAACGGCGGCAAGGACCTGGAGGCCCTGTTCGACCACATGAACGAGGACGAACTGGTCGGCTGGGGCTGGACCCCCGGCAAGGGCCGCGCCCCGGCGCCGGGGGATCAGAAAACGTTCGGCGGGCTGATCCGGGCCTGGATCGACACCGGGGCGGCTTGTCCCGCCTGACTAAGGCCACTTCACCGTCGGCGGCATCGAGCTGAGGATCGACTCGACGTTGCCGCCGGTCTTCAGCCCGAACATCGTGCCGCGGTCGTAGAGCAGGTTGAACTCCACATACCGCCCGCGCTGGATCAGCTGCTGCTCGCGCTCCTCAGCGGTCCAGGGCTCGGCCATCCGCCCCTCGACGATGGCCGGATAGCTCCCGAGGAACGCCTCGCCCACGGCCTGGGTGAAGGCGAAGTCCTTGTCCCAGTCGCCGCTGTCGTGGTGGTCGTAGAAGATGCCGCCGATGCCGCGCGGCTCATTGCGGTGAGGCAGGAAGAAGTATTCGTCGCACCAGGCCTTGTACTTCGCATGCCAGTCTGGATCGAAGCGGTCGCAGGCGTCCTTGAAGGCGGCGTGGAAGGCGATGGCGTCCGGGAAATCCTGCCGACGCTGGTAGGCGAGCAGCGGGGTCAGGTCGGCGCCGCCACCGAACCAGCCCTTGGTGGTGCAGATAAAACGGGTGTTCATATGCACGGCCGGCACGCGCGGGCTGTGCATATGGGCGATCAGCGAGACGCCGGTGGCGAAGAAGCGCGGGTCATCCTCGGCGCCCGGCATGGTCTTGGCCATTTCCGGGGTGAAGGTCCCATGGACCACGGAGGTATGCACCCCGACCTTCTCGAAGAAGCGGCCGTGCATCATCGACATGGTTCCGCCGCCGCCGGCGGCCCGGACCCAGGGTTTTCTTTCGAAGCGGCCAGGCTGGCCCGGATAGAGGTCGGCCGGAGGGGCGTCTTCAAGCGCCTCGAAGCGCTGGAGGATGCGGTCGCGCAGGCTTTCAAACCAGGCCTGGGCACTCTGTTTGCGGGTTTCGAGGCGGGCGTCGTCGGTCATGTGGGGCCTTTTATACGCATCGTCGCGGGCGTCCATGCGGCCCTGCGTATCCTTTTCGCGCCAAGGCCTGTTGAAAAAGGCCCGGGTAGGTTCTAAGCGATCCGGCCACGGGGCCTTGCTGGGGCGGCCGTCGAATCGTGTGCGCCCGTCGCATGCGGAGCGATCCGCCCCGTACTGCTCTCCGAATTTTTCTGTTCGGCCCGCAACTTGGGCCGGCGTCTTGCGAAGGGTGACCTGCAGGTGGCCGACAACGGCGATCATAACAACGAGCCCGGTGGCGATCCGTCCCGGCGTGACTTCATCCACATCGCGGCCCTCGCCGCCGCCGCCGGCGCCGTCGGCGCCGTCGCCTGGCCTCTGGTGACCCAGATGAACCCCTCGGCGGACACCCGCGCCCTGGCCAGCGTCGAATACGACCTGACCAAGGTGGAGCAGGGTCAGCAGGTGACGATCAACTGGCGCGGCAAGCCCCTGTTCATCCGCAACCGCACCCAGGCCCAGATCGACGCCGCCGTCCGCGACGACAGCGCCGTCCTCAAGGACCCGCAGGCCGACGCCCTGCGCCATAAGGAAGGCAAGGCCCAGTGGCTGATCCTGATCGGGAGCTGCACGCACCTGGGCTGCGTGCCCACGGTCGGCGGCGGTGATTATGGCGGCTGGTTCTGCCCCTGCCACGGTTCGACCTACGACACCTCCGGCCGCATCCGTAAGGGTCCCGCGCCGAAGAACCTCGTGGTCCCTGACTACGCCTTCCTTTCCGACACCAAGGTCAAGATCGGCTGACGATGAGCGGACATTCAACCTACGAGCCGAAATCCGGCATCGCGCGCTGGCTGGACCAGCGCCTCCCCGTCACCCGCCTGGTCTGGGACAGCTTCGTCGACTATCCGACGCCGCGGAACTTGAACTACTGGTATACCTTCGGCGGCATCCTCAGCCTCTGCCTGGCGGTTCAGATCGTCTCCGGCATCGTGCTGGCCATGCACTACACGCCGACCGCCAGCGGGGCCTTCGCGAGCGTCGAGCACATCATGCGCGACGTGAACTACGGCTGGCTGCTGCGCTACACCCACGCCAACGGGGCCTCGATGTTCTTCATCGCGGTCTACCTGCACATGTTCCGCGGCCTCTACTACGGAAGCTATAAGCCGCCGCGCGAGGTGCTGTGGATCCTCGGCTGCGTCATCTACCTCTTGATGATGGCCACCGCCTTCATGGGCTACGTCCTGCCCTGGGGTCAGATGAGCTTCCACGGCGCGGTCGTGATCACCAACATCATCGGAGCCATCCCGGTGATCGGCGGCCCGATCCTGACTTGGCTGCAAGGCGGTTTCGCCGTCGACAACGCCACCCTGAACCGCTTCTTCTCGCTGCACTACCTGCTGCCCTTCATGATCGC
>JBKJSF010000043.1:0-9145 GCA_046595895.1 Caulobacter sp.
GGGCAGCGCTCTATCCAGCTGAGCTACGGGTGCCTTGATCAGGGAGCGGTTCTCTAGCTGAAAGGGACCATTGGCGCAAACGCCTATTGGCCCCGACCGGCCTGACCCGCCCCTCCCGGACGCAAGGTCAGAACACCAGCGCGCGGACCTCCTTCACATGCGGCAACGCCTGGATCCGCGCCAGCAGCTCGCGGTCGGGGGCCTGGTCGACGCCCACCAGGGCGATAGCATCGTCGCCGGCCCCGACGCGGCCGAGGTTAAAAGTGGCGATGTTGACCGCCGCTTCGCCCAGCATGCCGCCCAGCGCCCCGATGAAGCCCGGCTTGTCGAGGTTGTTGACGTAGAGCATGGCGTCGCCGAACGGGGCGTCCAGCTCCATGCCCTTGACCTCGACGATGCGTGGCACGCCGCCGATCACCGCCCCGGCGAAGGACTTCTCGCCCTCTTCGGTGGTGATGGTGATGCGGATCAGGCTGTCGTAGACGGGGCTCAGCTCCTGGCGGTTCTCAGACACGGTGACGCCGCGTTCCTTGGCGATGGCGGGGGCGCTGACCATGTTGATCTCGGCCAGCATCGGCCGCAGCACCCCGGCCAGGGCAGCGGCCGTCATCGGCTTGACGTTCAAGCCCGCGACGACGCCGATGTAGGCGACCTCGATGGCCTTCAGGCCCGGGTCCATCATCTGGCCGGCGAACAGGCCCAGCTTCTCGGCCAGGGCCACGAAGGGTTTGAGCTTGGGGGCCTCGTCGGCGGTGATCGACGGGCTGTTCAGGGCATTGGTGATGGCCCCCGTCAGCAGGTAGTCGCTGATCTGCTCGGCCACCTGCAGGGCGACATTCTCCTGGGCCTCGGCGGTGCTGGCGCCCAGGTGCGGGGTGGCGATGAAGTTGGGGGCGCCGAACAAGGCGTTCTCGGTTGCCGGCTCGGTGACGAAGACGTCGAAGGCGGCGCCGCCGATGTGGCCACTGTCGAGGCCGGCACGCAGGGCCGCCTCATCGACCAGGCCGCCGCGGGCGCAGTTGATGATGCGGACGCCCTTGCGGGTCTTGGCGAGGACCTCGGCCGACAGGATGTTGCGGGTCTTGTCGGTCAGCGGGGTGTGCAGGGTGATGAACTCGGCCCGCTCGATCAACTCGTCGATCTCGACCTTCTCGACGCCCAGCTCGACGGCGCGTTCCGGCGACAGGAAGGGGTCGTAGGCGATGACCTTCATCTTGAGGCCCAGCGCCCGTTCGGCGACCAGCGAGCCGATGTTGCCGCAGCCGATCAGGCCGAGCGTCTTGTTGAACAGCTCCACGCCCATAAAACGGTTCTTCTCCCACTTGCCGGCCTGGGTAGAGGCGTCGGCGGCCGGCAGTTCGCGGGCCAGGGCGAACATCATGGCGATGGCGTGCTCGGCGGTGGTGATCGAGTTGCCGAACGGGGTGTTCATCACCACGATGCCCCGAGCGGTGGCGCTGGGGATATCGACATTATCGACCCCGATGCCGGCCCGGCCGATGACCTTCATGTTCGTGGCGGCGGCCAGCACATCCTTGTCGGCCTTGGTGGCGCTGCGCACGGCCAGGCCGTCGTAGTCGCCGATGATCTTCAGCAGTTCCTCTTTCGAGAGGCCGGTCTTCACATCGGCCTGGACACCGCGCTTGGCGAAGATCTCGACGGCGGCGGGCGAAAGTTTATCGGCAATCAGAACGCGGGGCATGGGCGCCTCCTCGTGTGCGTATGAAAACGGAAGTTAAGTTCAGGCTGCGGCGAGGTCGGCAGAGACGGAGGCGAAGGCCCAGTCCAGCCAGGGGGTCAGGGCCTCGATGTCGGCGGTGTCGATGGTGCAGCCGCACCAGATGCGAAGGCCCGGAGGCGCGTCGCGGTAGCCGCCAATGTCGTAGGCCGCCTTCTCCTTCTCCAGCACGCCTGCCAGCTTCTTGGCGAAGTTGGCTTGCGCCTCGGCCGGCAGGGCGGCGATCCGGGGATCGACGACCTTCAGGCAGACAGATGTGTTGGAGCGGGTGGCCGGATCGACGGCCAGGAAGTCGACCCAAGGGGTCCTGTCCACCCAGGCGGCGATGGCCGCGAAGTTGGCGTCGGCCCGGGCGTTGAGGCCCGCAAGGCCGCCGACCGCTTTCGACCACGCCAGGGCATCGAGGTAGTCCTCGACGCAGAGCATGGACGGGGTGTTGATCGTCGCGCCCTCGAAGATCTCGCCGTTGATCTTCCCGCCCTTGGTCATGCGGAACAGCTTGGGCATCGGCCAAGCGGGCGTATGGCTCTCCAGCCGCTCTACGGCGCGAGGCGAGAGGATCAGCACGCCGTGAGCGGCCTCCCCGCCGAGCGCCTTCTGCCAGCTGAAGGTGACGACATCGAGCTTGGCCCAGTCGAGAGCCTGGGCGAAGGCGGCGCTGGTGGCGTCGCAGATGGTCAGGCCGGTGCGATCAGCGGCGATGAAGTCGCCGTTCGGCACCCGGACGCCCGAGGTGGTGCCGTTCCAGGTGAACACCATATCGGCGTCGGAACGGACGCGGCCCAGGTCGGGGAGGAGGCCGTAGGGGGCGTCAAGCACCTCGACGTCGGGGAGTTTCAGCTGCTTGGTGACGTCGGTCACCCAGTCCTTGCCGAAGCTCTCGAAGGCCAGCAGCTGCACGGGGCGCGGGCCCAGCAGCGACCACAAGGCCATCTCGACGGCGCCGGTGTCGGAGCCAGGGACGATGCCGATCAGATAGTCGGCCGGAACCTCGAGAATCTCGCGGGTCTCGTCGATGGCGCGTTTCAGGGCCGCCTTGCCGGGTTTGCCCCGGTGTGAGCGGCCGAGCACGGCGTCCTTCAGGTTTTCGGGATTCCATCCAGGGCGCTTGGCGCAGGGGCCGGACGAAAATTCGGGGCGCGCGGGGCGCACCTCTGGCGTGGCCAGGGGCTTGGTCATAGCGATGTCTCCCATCCTCACAGATGGACTGGGCCTCGTTGGGGAGGCCTGGCCCACGGTTCAAAGACTTCATTTCGCTGCGCCGCACAAGACGAGAATTTCTTGAGGCGCGATCAGCCGTCGGCCTCACGATCCGAAACAGGGATTGAGACGACATTTCGCCAGGCGCCCCCTAACAGAACCCGCCATGACCATGCCCATCCCATCGCGCCTCCAGGCGCCCGGCGTCGACTGGCTGGTGCTGGCGGCCCTGGTCATCGCCTGGGGTTCGGCCTTCGCGGCGCTGAAGATCGCCGTGCATGACATACCACCGGCCTGGAACACGGTGATGCGGCTGACGGTGGCGACCATCACCCTCAGCCTCATCTGCGCCGTGCGCGGCGAGCGCCTGCCTCGCCTCACCCCGCGGCCGGACCCGGCGTGGGGGTGGTACGCGGCGCTTGGGCTCATCGGCCTGGCGGCGCCCTTCTTCCTGTTCGCCTTCGCCGCACAGGGATTGCCCAGCGCCGTAAACGCCATCTGCAACGGCTCCTCACCGCTATTCACCGCCGCCCTGGCCCATCTGCTGCTGGCCGAAGAGCGGCTCAACTGGCGCCGAGGCGCGGGTGTGGCGCTGGGCTTTGTCGGGCTGGTGGTGCTGGTCTGGCCGCGGGCCGTGGCCGGCGGGGCGGTCGAGGGGCTGGCGCTCGGGGCGGCGCTTCTCGGCGGGCTGATGTACGCGGTGTCCAACATCATCACGCGCAAGGCCCCGGTGCTCAGCTCGACGGCGGGAGCCCTGCTGATGGTGTTGACCGGGCTGGTGTTCGCGGTGATCGGCGCGGCCGTGACCTCGCCCTTGCCGCCGATGCCATCGCTCAAGGCCCTGGCGGCGGTCACCGGCCTGGGCATCTTCTCCACCGCCCTCGGCAGCGTCGGCTATGTCTGGCTGGTCCAGCGGCGCGGGCCGGTGTTCATGAGCATGTCCATCTACCTGGCGCCCCTGTGGGCGACGGGGTTGGGCGTGGCGATGATGGGCGAGCGACCGGGGTGGAGCGCGTTCGCGGCGCTCGGCCTGATTCTGCTGGGGGTTGGACTGACGACCTGGCGAGGATCCGCCGGCCCTTCGACCCGCGTCTAGGAAACAGCTACGGCGTCCGCGACCTGACTCGCGGTCCGCCGCCGCCAAGCGGCGTTGGTGCCGAGGGCGATGCATAGGAGAATGCCGACCGTGTCGGCGTTGTTGACGATGACATGGAACATGTCGGGGCGGCGCTCGGCCAGCATATACCAGGCGTGCAGCATGAATTGCACGGCCTGCAGCAACATCGCGCCACCTAGCCACAGGCTCGCGTAGCGCACGGCCAGAACCAGAAAGCCCATGGCGAGCAGGAACTCGCCCAGCAGCAAGGCCAGGGTTTGAGTCTCATTGTCGAGAAGCCGCCCGACGCTGAAGGCGTACAGCGCGCCGACGACCACAAGGGCGGCAGCGTAGCGCTCAGCGATACCGCCTTTCCAGATCGCGAACACGAAGGTTGCCAGCACTGCCAGCCAGACGATCAGGAAGGGCAGATACTGTGACATTATGGCTCGCGACAGACCGGACGCCGTCCGGCGGCCGATGGAAATGGCAGTCCGGCGAAGAGAGAAATTTACGCTTCGCTTCAGACAAGGTTAGCCTCTAGGCCAACTTTGCGGAGACACCAGTTAAACTATCGCAACTTTCCCCGGCTGGACCTCACGCTAGCCTCGGGGCCAAAAGAAAACGCGCCGACCCGGGGGCCGACGCGTGTTCATTTCATCGATCGCAGTAGGACTTACCCGACGTCGCGGAGCAGGCCCTTGGGCTTGGGATCTTCTTCCGGCTTCTCTTCGACGCCGATCAGCTTGGTGCGGATGCCGACGCGAAGCTTCGTCTCGGCCAGCTCGCGGTGCATTTCCACGACCGCCGAACGGGCGACGCTCAGAGCCGAGATGGCTTCGACCAGCTTGGCCTGCGCCGCATCGCCGGTGATCGCCGAGATTTTCAGCTGGGCGCGCGCATCAAGCATGCCGGCCAGCAGTTCCGCCGCTTCAACCATGGCCGCGTCAACGGCCTTCTCGGTCGAAAACAGCTTGGTGGCCACGCGTTGCGCCACAAATGCCTTATCCACTTTCACACCCTCCTGAAACAAATGACCGGTTAACCGGTCATTAAGGATAGTAGATCAAATCTTAAACTCGTCCAAGCTGAATCCGTGGTTAACTTTGTCGCACCTCAAACGAGAATTCGCCGTGGAAGCGAAGCGTTAGGAAGATTGCGCGATAAGGCCTGCAACAGGGGCCAAGACTTCGGGCAAATGCAGCAGCCGACGCCACAGCAAGAACCCGCGCACCACGCGCCTTTCCAGGCAAGGATCGCCAGCGTGGCCCTGGTCACGACCCTCGCGGTGCTACTGGTCGCCTGCGCCAGTTTCCTGTTTCAGCAATGGACGGTGGCGCGGCAGCAAACCGCCGCCACACAAGGGATTCTGATCAGCATAATGGCCGAAGTGGCGGCCCCCGCCCTCGCCCACGGCGATCTGGTCGGGGCCCGGGCGGCGGTCGAGGCGGCGGCCAAGCCTGGGTCGGTCGTGTCTGCCCAGCTGCTGGACGCCAAAGGCAAGGTTATCGCCGGGAAGACAGAAGAGACTACAAAAGCGGGTGTCCGGATACTTGCTGAACCGGTGATATTCGAAAATCGCCAGATAGGCGAAATTCGCATCGGGGTTGTGGATCCCAGCCTGAGCAAAATGCTGCCCCGATTCCTGGCCCTGACCATGGCCCTGTTCTTCGGCGCGGCCGGGGCGGCGCTGTTCCTGTCACGCGGCCTGGCTCGCCGGATCACCGCGCCGGTCGACCGGCTGTCGCGGGCCATGGAAGACGTCGCCAGCAGCGGCCAGTTCAAGCAGGTCGAGGAAAAGACGACCGACGACGGTCTGTTCCAGAGCCTGGCGCGCAGCTTCAATCAGCTGCTGGCCAAGCTTGAGGCCAACGACCGGTCCCTGAGGGAGACCATGGGTGCCCTGGTCACCGCCCGCGACCAGGCCGACACCGCCAACGTCGCCAAGAGCCAGTTCCTGGCCAACATGAGCCATGAGATCCGCACCCCGCTGAACGGCGTGCTGGCCATGGCCGATGTCATGAGCCGCGGCGACCTCGACGAGCGCCAGCGCGAGCGGCTGGGCGTCATCCGGGAGTCCGGCGAGCTGCTGCTGGCCGTGCTCAACGACGTGCTCGACCTGTCGAAGATCGAGGCCGGCAAGCTGGAGCTCAGTCCCTCCGACTTCGACCTCTCCGATCTGGCCGACGCCTGCCGCAAGGTCTACGGCGTCATGGCGCAGGAAAAGAGCCTGCGCTTCGACCTGACCATCGACGCGGAGGTCACCGGCGCCTGGAGGGGCGACAGAGACCGCCTGCGCCAGATCATTGGCAACCTGATCAGCAACGCCATCAAGTTCACCGTCGAAGGCGCGGTCGCCGCCCGCTTCAGCCTGTCGCCCGCCGGGGCCCTGCGCCTGACCGTCGCCGACACCGGCGTCGGCATCGCCTCGGACAAACTGCCGACCCTGTTCGACAAGTTCGTCCAGGCGGACAACTCCACCACCCGCCAGTTCGGCGGCACGGGCCTGGGCCTGGCCATCTGCCGTGAGCTGGCCCAGTTGATGGGCGGCCAGATCGTCGCCCGCAGCGCCGAGGGCGAAGGTTCAACCTTCATCGTCGATCTGCCGCTGGCCCGCGGCGAGGTCCGCATTCCCGAGGCCGCCGCCCCCGGCGAGGTCGAGGCGGGCGAGAGCCGGCCGATGCGCATCCTGGCGGCCGAGGACAATCTGACCAATCAGAAGGTGCTGCGCGCCGTCCTCGATCCGCTCGACGTCGACCTGACCATCACCGGCGATGGGGCGGCGGCCGTCGAGGCCTGGCGCAAGGGGGGCTTCGACCTGATCCTGATGGACATCCAGATGCCGGTCATGGACGGGGTCGAGGCGACGCAGGCCATCCGCTCAGAGGAGCGGCGAGGCGCCCTGCCGCGCATCCCCATCCTGGCCCTGACAGCCAACGCCATGACCTATCAGGTCGAGCAGTATCTGGCGGCCGGCATGGACGGCCATGTGTCCAAGCCCATCGAGCTGCAACGGCTCTATGTCGCCATCGAGAACGCCCTGGCCGGCCACAGCGAGTCCACCCAGGCGTCGGGCCAGTCGGCTGTGGCGTAGTTCTGAACGGCGGACAACGAGCCGCTCAGAACCATTTCAGCCTCCAGGTGTTTTCCCGCCTCAACGTCGTCAGTCGAGACGTCGCCATCAGGAAGGACAACACGATGAAGAAGTTCGCCATCGCCATCGTGGCCGCTTCGGCCCTGGCCGCCACCGCCTTCCCCGCTTTCGCCGCCCCATGGCACAACATCAACCAGCGCCAAGCCCAGCTTGACCACCGGATCAACCAGGGCGTCCGCAACGGCTCCCTGACCCGCCACGAAGCCCGCAACCTGCGCCAGGAATTCCGTGGCATCAGCCGTCTGGAAGCGCGCTACCGATCGACCGGTGGCCTGCAGGCCTGGGAACGGGTCGATCTCGACCGCCGCTTTAAGGTGCTCAGCGCCAAGGTTCGCTGGGAACGCCACGACCGCCAGGATCGTCGCCGCTACTAGGTCCTGACACGAGACCCGGGGCTCGCCGCCGTCCCCTCCGCGCAGGACCGGTCAGCGCCCCCGTACGTCACCGGGCGGGGCGCGCTACGTTGGGAGACCCTTGTCTTTCGAAGCTGTCGCGTGTTCTCCTCTGACCAGGGTGGGACAGCCGATGACGACGACAGCTCCTGAACCGATGGCAAAGCGGCTGGCCAGATTCGCACCCGCCGTCGTATTCGCCGCAGCACTGGTCACCGCTCTTCCGGTCTGGCTGCTCATCGCGCCGCCCATCCTGACCGGCGCCGGCCCCTCCCTCGCCCGGCATGCGGGCCACGGGCCATGGACCTATATGCATGCCGCCACAGGCAGCATGATGCTGTTCTCAGGAGCGGCCGCGCTCTGGATCGGCTGGACCCGGCGTCAATTCCGCTTCCACCGCTGGGTTGGCGGGCTCTATCTCGTCAGCGGGGCCGCCGCCAGCGCCGCCGCCTTGCTGCTGAACATTCGCAACGTGCATCAGAGTGTCGCCCAGGCATCTGCTACCGGGGCGCTGGCGGCGGCCTGGCTGCTCGCCGCAGCCATGGCCTTTCGGGCTATCCGCAATCGACGGATCGACAGCCACCGTGACTGGGTGATCCGGAGCTATGTGCTGACCTGGAGCTTTGTCTTCTGCCGAGGCCTGGCCTACCTGCCGATCAAACTTGACGGCCCGACGACTGACGCCCTCCTGTGGTTCACCTGGATCGGACCGCTGCTGGTATGCGAGGCCGCTCTGCAGTGGAAGGCTGGCGGCCGGCGCTGAGGATCAGAGCCTCAACACGCTTTCGACCACGGTGACGGCCTGGCCGCGCAGGATCACCCGGTCGCCCCGGACCTCGCAGTCGAGGTCGCCGCCGCGGCCGGGGTAGGCTTGGTGGAAGCGGTTGCGGGCTCGGCCAAGCTTCTCCGCGAATAGCGGGGCCAGGATACAGTGGGCCGAGCCGGTGGCCGGGTCTTCGGGGATGCCGGAACCGGGGGCGAAGAAGCGGCTGACGACGTCATAGGGGCTCCCCGTGTCGGCCAGGGCCGCGACGCAGATGTTGCCGCGACCGCCGGTAGCTTCGCCGACGATCTTTTCGATGGCCGGGATGTCGGGGGTCAGGCTGCGCACGGCCGCCTCGCTGTCCAGCACGGCCACCAGATAGGAAGCGGCCCAGACTTCGGCCGGCTCGATACCGAGCGCGGCGGCCAGACCGGCCGGGGTGGCAGTGCGCCTGGGTGGGCCCGCCGGGAAGTCCATGGCGTAAAGGCCGTCCTCGCGGGCGACGGTCAGCACGCCCGACTTGGTCTCGAAGGCGATCTGCGGTGCATCAAGCCCCAATTCGGTGAACAGCACATGAGCGGCGGCCAGGGTGGCGTGGCCACAAAGCGGCACCTCAAGGCAGGGGGTGAACCAGCGCAGGCCGAAGCAGGCGGAGTCGGCGGTCTTCAGCAGGTAGGCGGTCTCGGCCTGGTTGTTCTCCGCGGCCAGGGCCTGCACCCAGGCGTCGGACGGCCAGGCGGCCTGCGGCTCGACAATGCAGGCGGGGTTGCCCTTGAAAGGGGCGGCGGCGAAGGCATCGACG
>JBKJSF010000146.1:0-5937 GCA_046595895.1 Caulobacter sp.
GATGTCCTTGAGAAGGCTGGTGCCGGCGACCGTGCCGTTGGTGATCCACAGCTCGCGACCGGTGACGTTGTCGTTGCCGCCCCGGAACAGCAGCCGTCCGTCACCCATATCAAAGAAATTGTCGGCGATACCGCTGCCCGAGCCGACGTTGGTCTCGAGCATGATGGTTCCCACGCTAGTGCCGTCGGTGACCCAGAGCTCCTGGCCGTTGGCGACAGTGTTGGCCACGAAGTAGAGCTTGTTGCCGGAAACGACGCGGAAGGACGGATTGGAGCTGCCGACGCCGGACTCGACGTCCTTGACCATAACCGTACCCACCACCGTGCCGTCGGTGATCCAGAGCTCGCTCCCGGCGGCGGCCGTGGAGGCGGTGAAGACAAGCTTTGTGCCGAGGGAAAGGAAATTGAAGCCCGGCCCTGTTGTGTTGGTCAGTCGTGTCGTGCTGGCGGTCGTGCCGGCGCTGACCCAGAGCTCCTGGCCGAAGGTGGCGTCCGTGGCGGTGAAGAACAGGTTCCCACCGTGAACGGTGTGGAGGGTCGGATCCGATGAGTTCGCGCCGAGGTTGATGTCGCCAAGCTGACGGGTTCCGGCCGCCGTACCGTCGGAGAACCACAGTTCCTCCCCCGCCGTCGCGGTGAAGGCGGCAAAGAACACACCACTGGCGGTGACCCGGATCGGCGAGAAGGTGTCGGCGTTGGCGCTGGCCAGCAGGACCGTGCCGGCCGCCGTTCCGTCGCTGGCCCAGACAGATGTCGTTGAGCCGAAGCTGGCCTCGAAAATGGCGCGGCCGCCATAGGTTGCCATCAAGGTCGCGCTGAAGGAGCCGGCATCGCCGGTGAAGTCCCGCACCATGACGGTGCCGGCCGCTGTTCCGTCCGTCGACCACAGCGCCGTGCCGTTGACGCCGTCATTGGCGGTGAACAGCATGCGGGCGCCAAGGCTGGTGAAAAACGAGGTGCTGGAGCTGGCCGTTCCGACGGCGATGTCCCTGAGCAGCATTGTGCCCGACGGCGTGCCGTTGGTGACCCAGAGTTCGCGGCCATAGGTCGTGTTGGTCGCCACAAAGACCGTCTGACCGTTCACCGTGCCGAGCACGGTGGGCGAGCTGGCAGCGACGCCGGGGGCGATGTCGGCGAGCAGGGTCGTGCCGGAGGCCGACCCGTCTGTGACGAAGAGTTCCACACCAGAGGCGCCGTTGTCGGCGGTAAAGAGGTAACGCGGCATGTCAAATCCCACTCAGGCGAACCGAACGCTCCCCGAGCGTTAGCCGGGGGCGAAGGAAACGGCCATACCCATTTGCGGTATGCGACTTATTGGCAGAGAGGCGGCTGGAGGCCTTCCCGGTCAGGCGCGGACATCTCCAGGCCGACTTGCGCGACCAGGAGCGCGTTGGTGACAGACTTGTTCATTGACCAGCCGTGGAGTTGAGTGCCGACGCCTGTCGCGTGGCGTTCGCCGACGATTTGCCCGGAATGGATGCTGGCGGCCGTGCAGGTCCATATCATTGGGCGCGGGGTGGATCACTCAGAAGAAGGTTACAGGTGCTCCTGTCACCTGACTCCTGCTCTTCTCCGAGCTCAGCTACCGCGAGATCCTGTTCTTCCAGCGGAACCTGAAACAGATCCCATGGGCGACTGTGCGCATTTACCAGACTCCCGCCGGCACAGTCGTCTCCATAAAAACAGCGAACGCCATGCCCTACGTTCAGTCGGTATGGCGGCGCCAAGGCTTCGCAGGGTCACCTTGTCCCGACAAGGGAGAGACGAATCGACGGAGCCGTTGCGATGACCGGTTGAATCCGCCGTGTCCCCACTTTCGGGCTGCAAACGGCTTGTGAACAGAATGCGGATTCCCGGATGTGGGGAATGACGGAACGGGGCGGGCGTCAGCGCAAGACGGTCATCCGTTGAAGTTTGACCAAGTCCGTTTCCGACCTCGATCCACTGGTATCCATTATTGCCTGAAAAAGCAGCGGGGCGGTCCTAGAGGTCCACCGGCGCCGTCAGGCACACGATCCGTTCGTCGGCGGCAGCGACTCGCTCGGTACAGTCCTTGATGAAGCCAAGGTCAGTTTGGGAGGTATAGCTGCGGTAGGGCGCCACAGCGAAGATCATGTCGTTGTCCACGAATTGCCCACCGGGCGTCAGCCGGCCCTTGAGGTCCGGATACGCATCATAGACTGCTTCCCAGAAGCCGTTGGTTTCGTAAAAGTTCTCCGGCAGGTGGTCGAAGGGTCCGTCAAGCCAGCCATTCCTGAACAGCTCCTCCGAGTGGGCGGCCACCAACACCAGGCGGTCAGGCGACGTGTCCTGATAGAAGACGAAACCTGTTCGACGCCCGAGAAAGACCTTGGGGCTGACCTCGACGAATACGTCCCGCACCGGGCCTCGGGCGTCGAGCACGAAGAAGAACGCCTTCTGTTTGTGGTCATAGACGATATCAAACGACAGACCCGACTCGTCAAAGCTGCGACCAACGAAGCGGTCGTTGGCGGCCAGGACGGCAGCGTTGGGGGACTGATCGAGGTTATTGAGCGAGAACAGGGTGGCGACCCCGGCAATCGTGACTTTGTATTTCAGGTCGGCCGCGCGGGTAACCATCACCCCGTCCTTGGCTGACAGCTGCGCGTATACGTCCGTGCTATCATCAGGCTCGAGCCAACTGGCGTAAGTCTCATAGCAGACGAAGTCCACGATACCCTGGTTTCGTCTGTCCAGGGCAAACCTCAGACTGCCGGAATAGGACTTCCGACCCTTATAGAACTGGAAGTACGCGTAGTTCTCCGTCGGGTAGACATTGGCTGTGGGGCCCAACTGCGTCAGCAGGTCAATCAACACCGACTTGGGATCGCAGGCCGCAGGATCGCTCGTTGTCCCTAGATCTTCGATCATTCGCTCGTTGAGCGAAAACCGGCGGCTCGGCTCAGCCGCAGCCAGGGGCCCGGCCGCAGCCAGTGCGCCGGCCAGGAAACAGGCCAGTAGCTTCATGAAAATCCCCCCAAACGGCATTGCGAGCGCGCCGACCAAGGCCGGATCCGGCCTTGGTCCTTTCCAGACGTCACTAGTTTGCCGGCTTGGCGTTTTCTCCCGGCTGCTTGGGGGTTTTCCTTGGGGACTTGGTTGTGGTGTTCCGGTAGTGCCACCGCCAAGCGCTGTTCAGCTGGTGGTGCGGCAAGGCGTCGGGGTCTGGTTTGTCACCCATATCTGGTGGCGCCAACCGCGTGCCCTGTTCTGGGGGCTTGCCAGTGTCTTCCGGGCTTTGGGGCGTTTTCCTCGGAGACTTGGTTGTGGTGTTGCGGTAGTGCCACCTCCAAGCGCTGTTAAGTTGGTGGTGCGGCAAGGCGTCGGGGTCTGGTTTGTCACCCATATCTGCTGGCGCCAACCGGGCACCTTGTTCTGGGGGCTTGGCCGCATCCTGCCGCATGGCGCCCGCAGCCTGATCGACCTGCGCGGCCCAGACTGAGGAGCTCATGCAGAGGGCGACGGTCGTTGCCAATAAAAGGGTCGTGGTTTTCATGATCAGATCTCCGCTTGTGGTCTTGTTGATGGATTTTACGCGGAGGCATGAGGTGTGCTTTGCTTGGCGCCGCACAGAACAGCCCTACTGTGTGAATGATGAAAATTTACGCCCTCACTCAACATCATAACTATGGTGAGGCGGAAATGAACAGTCGCTGAATTGAACCTAGAGGCTTCATTTAGATTCCCCACGGCGAAGTACCGGATGGTGCAAACGCCAATGCTCAATTTGGGTGCATATGGAAAGGCGGATAAGAGGAGTGAGCGAGTCCTCGGTCCAAGAAGAAGCGCATCTTCTGGGTATTCTGCAGCCAATTCCCTTGAAGTGTCGGCATTTGCAGCTGCGGAAGAGACGCTGGCGGGAAATTGGGCGATGCTCAATATGCAGACTGACGACTGGACCAGCGCTTCATGTACCGCATCCATGTGCCGTTGATCCTGATCCAATAGACTTGGTCGATTGATGCTGCGCCCGGTGTGCCGAGCAACCAGATGCACGAAAATCCGGTAACAGGTCCAGTATTCCCCAATACTGGGCCTAGAGAAGTTCGCACACGAAGTGGGACACGTTGGAATTCAACGTGTCTCGTTTTGTGGAACAGGGACTATTGGACCTGTCACCGGATTTCCCACCAGGATTTCCCAGAACGCCCTGATCGGCATCGGTCTCCTGGCCGGCGGGGTGTTTTTCGCCCGGAGCGAGGGCGCGGAACTCACGATGACGGCCGCCGGCGGCATTGCGCTGGCCACGGCTCACACACTCAACTGGCGCCGACTCGGCCATCGCCATAAAAGGCTCGGCATCTGTTCCGTAGAGGCGTCCATGTTCCAAAGACGGCTGTTCATCCTTGCCGGCGCCATCTCTCTGTTCCTCTCCGCCTGTGCCGGCCTGCCGCGGGAGCGGGCGCGCGATCTCGCGGTCGCTAGCTGGAACCTCGAGCATCTGGCCGAGCAGGATGGGGTCGGCTGTCGGCCTAGAGGTGAGGACGCCTACGCCGCCTTGCGGCGGTATGCCGAGCGCCTCGACGCCGATGTGATCGCCTTCCAGGAGGTAGAGAACGCGGCGGCTGCCGCCCGGGTGTTCCCGCCGGACCGGTATGTCGTCGTCATGTCGAAACGGCCAGACAGCGCCAGGGGCGGCGACTGTCGTGGAGCCCCCGGCCAGCAGATCCGCAAGCAGGACGTGGGCTTTGCCGTTCGAAAGGGACTGACGGTGAGGCGCAACAGGGACGTCAAGGCGATTGGCATGGGCGATCCGGACCTTCGCTGGGGCGTGGACATCACCATCATGGGGCGCCGCCCGTTGCGGCTGCTGAATGTCCATCTGAAGAGCGGCTGCAGCGCCGGCGCATCGGCGGAGGCCTGTGCGACGCTCCTTCGACAGTCGCCTGTCGTCGAGCGCTGGATCGACCAGCGCACCCGATCAGGCGAGGCGGCCATCATCCTTGGCGACTTCAACCGGCGACTGGCCCTTTCCGGCGACCTGATCTGGCAGGATTGGGACGACAGCTGGCCGCGCGGATCCGCTCTCTCGCTGGCCGGCCAGGGCCTGAACGCGAGTTGCGACCCCCGGTACCGCGATTTCATCGACCATCTGGTGCTCAACCGGCTCGCGAGCCTGCGTCTGCGTCCCGGGTCGTTTCGAGAGTCCCCCTATGACCCGGGAGACGATCCGCGTCCTTCCGACCACTGCCCGGTCTCGGTCAGACTGAAGGCGTTCTGACCCGGGGCTCAGCAGCCCATCACAAGGCGCTGTAGCGAGCGAGCGGCGAAACCGCATGAACATGCGGTTGCCAAGCCGTTCGGACTTGACCGAGAAGCTGGCCCTGACCACTGGCGCTCCCCCTCCCCCCGCGCTACCAGCCCGCCCATGATCCGCCTCGACAATATCTCCAAGCAGAACGGCCACCAGATCCTGTTCATCGAAGCCTCGATGGGCGTGCAGAAGGGCGAGAAGGTCGGGCTGGTCGGGCCCAACGGGGCCGGCAAGACCACCCTGTTCCGGATGATCACCGGCCAGGAGCAGCCCGACGACGGGCTGGTGGTGATCGATCCCGGCATGACTATCGGCTATTTCAGCCAGGACGTCGGCGAGATGTCGGGCATGAGCGCCGTGGCCGCGGTGATGGACGGGGTCGGGCCCGTCAGCGCCCTGGCCGCCGAGATGGCCAGGCTGGAGGCGGCCATGGTCGATCCGGACCAGGCCGACCAGCTGGACGCCGTCATCGACCGCTACGGCGAGGTGCAGGAGCAGTTCCAGGCGCTGGACGGTTATGCGCTGGACGCGCGGGCGCGGGAGGTGCTGGCGGGCCTGAGCTTCAGCCAGGAGCGGATGGACGGCGATGTCGGCCTGCTATCGGGGGGCTGGAAGATGCGGGTGGCGCTGGCCCGCATTCTGTTGATGCGGCCGGACGGCATG
>JBKJSF010000135.1:0-3569 GCA_046595895.1 Caulobacter sp.
AGCCGAACAGGCCGGCGAACAGCACCGTCGGGAACTGGGCCCGGACGGCGTTGAACTCGGCCACGGCGTTGTTGAAGAAGCGGCGGGCGGCGGCCAGGTTGTTCTCCAGGTCGGCCAGCTGATCCTGCAGGTTCAGGAAGTTGGTGTTGGCCTTGAGGTCGGGATAGGCCTCGGCCACCGCGAACAGCTGGCGCAGGGCCCCGGTCAGCACGGTCTCGGCCTGCACCTTGTCTTCGACGCTCGAAGCATTGGCCGCACCGTTGCGGGCGGCGATCACCGCCTCCAGTGTGCCCTTCTCGTGGGCGGCATAGCCCTTCACCGTCTCGACCAGGTTGGGGACCAGGTCCTGGCGCTGTTTCAGCTGCACGTCGATGTCGGCGAAGGCCTGGTCGGCGCGGGCATTGAGCGCCACCAGCCGGTTGTAGACCCCGACCACGATCAGGCCGACGACAACGACGAGAACGGCAAGGATGATCAGGCCGGTCATGCGAACTCCCCAAAAGACAGGCCTCGACGCTAGCCGATTGGCAGACGGGCGCAACCCCGCCCGCGTGCGCTATTTGGAGGGGTCCACCAGGGCCGCGTAGATCAGTTGCTGGCTCAATTCGTCGAGCCGCAGGCTGCCACCGCCGATCACCTGAATCATGCCCAGCACCACCACATCGTTCTCGGGATCGACCCAGAACCAGGTTCCGGCCGCGCCCCCCCAGCTGAAGCTGCCCGTGCCGGCCGGCGTGCCGGCGGCCGTCGGGTCCATGACCACCCCGAAGTCGAGGCCGAAGCCGACGCCGGGGCCAAGCGGCTGCTTGGCCAGCTGGGCGTCGGTCAGGTGGTTTGTGGCCATCAGGCGAACCGTTGACGGAGACAGGATGCGCACCCCGTCCAACTCGCCGCCATTGCCGAGCATCTGGGCGAAGCGGGCGTAGTCGGCGAGCGTCGAAACCAGGCCGCCACCGCCGTTGGCCGCCGTCGGCGGCTTTGAGATGTCCAGCACCATGAAGCCCTCGGCCGGCACGACGGTGCGTTTCTCGCGGTCGTACATGTAGAGGCTGGCCTGGCGGCCGCGCTTGGCCTCCGGCGTCCAAAAGGCGGTGTCCTTCATGCCGAGTGGCTTGAAGATTCGGCTTTCCATGAAGTCGGGCAGCGATTGGCCGGACAGCTTCTCGACAATGTAGCCCTGGATATCGACGGCGATGGAGTAGCGCCAGGCCTCCCCCGGCTGGCTGGCCAGCGGCAGCTTGCTGGCCCCGACCATCACCTCATGCAGGGTCTCGGAGCCCTGGAGGCCGCTGTCGCGATAGGCCTTGTCGACCGGGTTGTCGGTGGTCAGTCCATAGGCGAAGCCGGCCGTGTGGGTCATGATTTCGCGCATGGTCGGCGAGCGGGCGACGGGTTCGAGGATCGGCTGGCCCTTGGCGTCGATGCCCTTGTAGACCTTGAGGTTCTTGAACTCCGGCACGTATTTGGTCACCGGTTCGTCGAGCTTCCAGCGGCCCTCCTCGAACAGGATCATCATCGCCACGCCGGTTACCGGCTTGGTCTGGCTGTACATGCGATAGAGGGTGTCTGCCTTCAGCGACGCGCCGGAGGCCAGGTCCGCCTTGCCGTAGATCGACTGGTGGGCGACCTTGCCGTGGCGGGCGACGTAGATGACGACGCCAGGCACAGCCCCCTTGTCGACCAGGGACTTCATGGTGGCGTCGAGCTTGGCCAGGCGCTCCGAGGAGAAGCCGAGCGACTCCGGCCGGGTCGAGGACGCGAGAGTCGGAGCCTTGCCCTGCGCGACGGCGGGCGCCGAGACCGGTCCAGCCAACAGCGCGCCGACAGCCAGCGCCGCCAGCAGTGATTTCTTGAGCGCCATCCCGTCCCTTTTCCCCACCCCTTACTTGAGGGGCGTTTGGTCGCGTTGCTGGAAGAGTAACCGGCGTTCAGGAACGGACAAGAGGGCGATTTCAATAGACTGGTTTACATTTCAAACTTGTCTGCTACAAGGCGTCCTACGACGCCGGAGGGGCGTCCATGGGAGTATCAAGACATGACCCCGGCGCCGACCGAACGCCTACACGCCCTGGACGCCGTCCGGGGATTCGCCCTGCTGCTGGGCCTGGCGTTTCACGCCACCCTGTCCTTTCTGCCCGGGCCCCAGGCCTGGATCGTCATGGACAATCAGCGCAGTGAGGTGATGGCTGTGACATTCTTCACTCTGCACATCTTCCGGATGACGGTCTTCTTTGTGATCGCCGGCTACTTCGGCCGCCTGTTGCTGGAGCGGCGCGGCCTGATGGGCTTTGTCCTCGACCGCCTCAAGCGTATCGCCGCCCCGCTGTCCATCTTCTGGCCGATCGTGCTGATGGCCTTCATCGCCGTGGTGGTCTGGCTGACCATCGGCGTCATGGGGGCCCTGCCCAAGGAGCCGCCCAAGTCCCCGCCCCTGACCCCGACCAGCTTTCCGCTGATGCACCTGTGGTTCCTGTGGGTGCTGCTGATCTTCTACACCGCCATGCTGTCGCTGCGCGGCGTGGGCGAACTGCTCGACCGCGGCGGCCATGTCGCCGGGCTGGTCGACGGGGCTGTCGCCTTCCTGACCCGCGACATGGTCGGGCCGGTGATTCTGGCCGTGCCCGTGGCCCTCGCCTTCTGGCTGAAGCCGACCATGATGGCCTGGCTTGGCGTGCCGACGCCGGACCAGACCCTGATCCCCAGGGCCGTCGCCCTCACCGCCTACGGCATCGCCTTCGGCTTTGGCTGGCTGCTTCAACGGCAGGACGGCTTGATCCAGGCCTTCACCCGTCGCTGGCCGGTCCATCTCCTGACCGCCGTCATCGCCACCACCGCCGGCTATCTGATGGTGCGGGACCTGCCGATCGCCGGAACCCTGACCGATGAGGGCCTGCGGACCGCCTACTGCGCCGTCTACGCCTTCGCGATCTGGAGCTGGACCTTCGGCCTGATCGGCGCGGCGCTGCATCTGCTCTCGGGCCATAGCCCGGTGCGGCGCTACCTCGC
Organism: Caulobacter sp.; assembly: GCA_046595895.1. Taxonomy (GTDB): domain Bacteria; phylum Pseudomonadota; class Alphaproteobacteria; order Caulobacterales; family Caulobacteraceae; genus Caulobacter. Next base: position 3,007 of record JBKJSF010000135.1, read on the forward strand.
CGACGCCAGCTACTGGATCTACATTGTCCACATGCCGATCGTCATGGCCCTGCAGGTCGCTCTGCACGATGTCGCCCTGGCCTGGCCGATCAAGTACGCTCTGATCCTGGCCGGGACGCTCGCGCCGGCGCTGATCACCTACGAACTGCTGGTCCGCCACACCTTTGTCGGCTGGCTGCTCAATGGACGGCGCATCCCGTGGCGTGCAAAGCCTCAGTTGCAGACTCAGGCCCAGACTCAGGAAGGCATCGCCTGATGACCGACGTCGAAACCGCGCGCGAAGACCTCGCCTATCTGAAGACCCTGGTCGGGGATCACGACGGCGGGGCGGTCTGGCGCTTCACCGGCCGGCTGTTCGCCGCCGGCGGCTTTCTCTACGGCCTGCAGTGCCTGTTCCACGGGGCCCAGATCCTGGGCTTTAACTCGCCGGGCCCCGTCACCCTCTTGTTCGTCGCCGGCCCGACAGTGGTGTTCCTGATCTACATGACTGTCGCGATCATCCGGGCCGGCCCAAGCCTCAAGCCGCAGGGCACGACCGGGCGCGCGGTCTCCGCCTTCTTCAG
>JBKJSF010000178.1:0-9361 GCA_046595895.1 Caulobacter sp.
CAGGGGTCGGTCGCCCAGGGCTGGCCATCGACCGGCACCACGTCGGTATGGCCCGACAGGATGACCCCGCCGGCCGCCGCCGGCCCGATCCGCGCCATCAGGTTGGCTTTGGTCCCGTCGGCGTTGCTGACCCGCCGGGACGCGACGCCAAGCTCGGTCAGATAACCCTCGACCCATTCGATCAGAGCCAGGTTGGAGTGGCGCGAGGTGGTGTCGAAGCCGACCAGGGTGGCCAGGATATCGACCGCGCGGCCATACAGGGTCTCGGGCAGGACGTCAGGGGAAGCAGTCATCGCCCCATACATAAGCCATCCCGCCATTAGGGGAACTGGGTTGCGCGCGCGCCGGTGCGCCGTTACGCGCCAGACCGACATGACCGCCCCGTCCCTGATCCTCACCCTCGCCTGTCCCGACCGCCGGGGCATTGTCGCCGCCGTCTCCACCTTCCTGGCGGGCCGCGACTGCAACATCCTCGACGCCCAGCAATACGACGACGCCGAGACCGGCCGCTTCTTCATGCGGGTGGTGTTCGACCAGGGCGGCGCCTCGGCCGACGACCTGCGCGAAGCCTTCGCCACCATCGGGGCCGAGTTTTCCATGCGCTGGACCCTGCGCGATCCTTCGCAGCGCTACCGGGTGATGATCCTGGCCAGCAAGACCGACCACTGCCTGGCCGACCTGCTCTATCGCTGGCGCATCGAGGAGCTGCCGATGGAGATCTCGGCCATCGTCTCCAACCACGGCGCGGAAACCTTCCCGCACGTCGATCTGAAGGGCCTGCCCTTCCACCACCTGCCGGTCACCAAGGCTGCCAAGCTGGAGCAGGAGAGCCAGCTCTGGGCCCTGATCCGCGAAACGAACACCGACATCGTCGTCCTCGCCCGCTACATGCAGATCCTGTCCGACGGCCTGGCCGCCAAGCTGGAGGGGCGCTGCATCAACATCCACCACAGCTTCCTGCCGGGCTTCAAGGGCGCCAGGCCATATCATCAGGCCCATGCGCGCGGCGTCAAGGTGATCGGGGCCTCGGCCCACTACGTCACCGGCGACCTCGACGAGGGGCCGATCATCGAGCAGGACGTCGAACGCATCAGCCACCGCGACACGCCGCAGGATCTTATCCGCAAGGGACGCGACATTGAGCGCCGGGTGCTGGCCAGGGCCCTGCGCTGGCGGCTGGAGGACCGGGTGCTGCTGAACGGGCGCAAGACGGTGGTGTTTACGGACTAGGTTTGGCCGGAAGGACATCCAGCAGCCGGATACGAAAAGCCAGAGTAGAGTTGGGTGGGATGACGGTACCGGCCCCAGCCGCCCCGTAGCCTTTGTCGGAGGGGCAGAAGATGATCCAGTCGTCGCCGGCCCGCATCCTCGGCAAAACGTCCGTCCAGCAGGGGATCAGCCGCTTCAGCGACAGGATGGCGGGCCGGTCGCGCGCAAAACTCGAGTCGAAGATCCGACCTGTCAGCAGCCGCCCTTCATAGTGGACCTTGACCTCGTCGCCCAGGCGGGGACGGGCGCCGCTCGCCGGTCCCGCCTCCAGAACCCGGTACTGGATGCCCCCTGGCAGCTGCTGGACGCCCGGACGCGTGGCATTGCGCTCCAGAAAGCCATCGACCGGAGCGATCGCCAATGCGGCGGTAAGGATCGACCCGATCATCTCAGCCCATCACCGAGTTGCCGCGAGACGGCAGGACGCCCAGAAGCTTGATGCGGAACACCAGCACGGCGTTGGGCGGGATGCTGCCCGAGCCCTCCTTGCCGTAGCCCTGCTCGGCCGGCACGTAGATGATCCATTCGTCGCCCGGCCGCATCATCGGGATGACCTCAAGCCAGGCGGGGATCAGGTTCTGCAGCGGCATGATCGCCGGCGCCCCGCGCTCGAAGCTGGAATCGAACACTTCGCCGTTAAGCAGCTTGCCCTCGTAGTGGACTTTCAGCTCGTCGCCCTTCCTGGGCTTCAGGCCGCTGACCGGACCGGAGCTGACGACGATGTACTGGATGCCGTCTTTCAGCACCTGCACGCCGGGCTTGCCGGCGTTCTCCTTCAGGAAGGTCTCGCCCTCCACCGCATTCTTTTGGGCCAGCCGCTCGTTGTCGCAGCCGGCCAGGGACAGGGCCGCGACAGCGGCGAGGATGACGGGGATCAGGCGCATGGGGTCTCTCTCAAACAACTCTCGGCGGATACCCGCTCTCGCGCAGAGCGTCCATGATCTCCTGAGTGTGTTGCGCATCCCGGGTCTCAATCATCACGTCGAACTCGGCGCCCTTGGCCGGCACGTCGAGGGCCAGGCGGTTGTGGGCGACCTCGATGATGTTGCCGCCCATCTCGCCGATCACTCGGCTGACCGTGGCCAGCAGCCCCGGCCGGTCGTCGCCGACGATGCGCAGGGAGATGATCCGCTGGGCCCGCACCAGTTCACGGGTCAGGACCGACGCCAGCAGCCGGGTGTCGATATTGCCGCCGCACAGGATCAGACCGCACTTCTTGCCGCGGAACCGCTCAGGGTAGGCCAGCAGGGCCGCCAGCGAGGCGGCGCCCGCCCCCTCGGCCACCGTCTTCTCGACGTTGCAGTACAGTGCCACGGCCCGCTCGATGAAGGGCTCTTCCAGCAACAGGACGTCTTCGACCAGCGGCCGGGCGACTGAATAGGTGATGTCGCCGACCTGCTTGACGGCGATCCCCTCGGCGATGGTCTGGCCGCCGGACTGACCATTCAGGCCACGCATCCTGTTGGTGAAACTGGGATACATGGCCGGTTCGCAGCCGATGATGCGGATGTCCGGGTTGATCGCCTTGGCCGCCGTCGCCACGCCGCCGATCAGGCCGCCGCCGCCGATCGGCACAGGCAGCATCTCCAGCTCGGGCACGTCCTCCAGCATCTCCAGCGCGATGGTGCCCTGGCCGGCCATCACTTCCAGGTCGTTGAAGGGATGCACGAAGGTCAGCCCCCGTTGGTCCTTCAAGACCATCGCGTGGGCATAGGCGTCGTCGTAGGTCTCGCCCTCGATGACCACATTGGCCCCGTGGGCGCGGGTGTGCTCGACCTTCACGAACGGCGTGCCCTTGGGCATGACGATGGTCGAGGGCACGCCCAGCCGCGTGGCGTGATAGGCCAGCCCCTGGGCATGGTTGCCGGCGCTGGCGGCGATGACGCCCCGGGCCTTGTCGGCCTCGCTCATTAACATCAGCTTGTTGAGCGCGCCCCGCTCCTTGTAGGCGGCGGTGAACTGCAGGTTCTCGAACTTCACCCACACCTGGGCGCCGGTAATCTCCGACAGCGTCTTCGAATAGCGGCACGGCGTGCGCTCGATATGGCCGGCCAGCCGGGCGGCGGCGGCGCGGATGTCGTCGATGTGGAGGGTCATTGGATCCGGCGGCTAAGAGAAGCGGTGAGGCTTCACCGTAAACCACGGATCAGGTCAAGCCGCCGCATGGCCTTGGCCGGCAGTTCCGACACCGGCCCGAGCGGCAGGGCCTCGGCCGCCTGGCGCAACGCATAGGCCGCATGGCGCACCAGGGCGGCCGGCGAGGCGGCCCCGACGAAGCCGTGGCTGACCGGCGTAACAACATTGGAGAACTCCCGCTTGAAGCGGTAGTCGCCGGCCCCCAGGTCCAGCCGCCGATAGGGTGTGCCGTCCATCCACCGCAGGATGTCCTGGAACAGGATCATCCCCGGGCTCCAGCGATCGAAGGCCGGGTCGTGGCCGATCAGCCAGCTGTTGATCGTCCCGTGGGCGCGAATGTTGAATTGCGCCGCTGCCAGCGTTTCGCCGACATGCAGGGTGAAGAGGATGCCGCCGAATTCCGGATCGCGGCTCTGGAACAGGTCGCGCACCAGCCGGCTGGTCCAGCCGGCGCCCAGCACGTCGGTCTGGCCGGTCGCCTTCCACTGCTGGCTCTTCCAGCCCATAAGCTGGTCGAAGTCAGCCTTGCTGCGTGAGAAGGCGGTGAACACCGGGGCTGCGGCCTCACGCTCCAGCTTGCGGCGCTTCTTGTCGCAATCCTTGAGAACGCCAACCCCGGCCTCGCGACGGGCCTGGGCATAGGTCTCGTACCCGTCCGGCATGTCGATGGCGAAGCTCGGCTGGGTTCCCTTGAAGGTCCCGGCGAAATCCGCCTGGCAGCCCAGCATATGGGAAAAATCGAGCCGGCCGACCCCGAAGGCCTCGACCAGCCTGACCGGATCGAACCGCACGCCCGGCGCGCTGACCATGCCCTGATAATCGCACATCGGCGCCCCGACTGGCATGGCGGTCATCGTCCCGACCTTGGCGGCCATGAAGCCGACGGCCTCGCCGGCCTCACTCAGCACCGCCACCCGCACATTGGCCTTGTCGCCCTGGGCCCGCGCCACGGCCCGCGCCCACCAGGGCGACAGGAAGGGGCTGTGCCAGTGCTCTTGCGCCGCCTGCAGCGACGCCCAGCGCTCCACCTGGGCGGCGGTCAGCTCCTCGGGACGGACGACGTCGATCTGCACGGGAAGGGTCTCGAATGGGCGCATGCTTGAACGTGCAACCTTAGGCGCCAACCGTTTCGGCTTGGTTTAGAACCGACACGGTCGCGGGCCCGCCTTACCGTTGTTTCACTTGCCCCTTTCCGCCTCCCCCGCCATGACTGCTACGGGGGAGTAACCGGCCAAGGTTCTGGCCGGGACAGGATCAGTCACCAAGGGGTTCGAGCAGCCATGCTGATCGTCGAGAATCTGACGCACGTCTATCCGAACGGCGCCAAGGCGCTCGATGAGGTCAGCCTGATCGTGCCCAAGGGCATGTACGGTCTGCTGGGCCCCAACGGGGCCGGCAAATCGACCCTGATGCGGACCATCGCCACCCTGCAGGCCCCGACCGAGGGCCACGTCCGCTTCGGCGACATCGACGTGCTGAAGGACCCCGAGGAGCTACGCAAGGTGCTCGGCTACCTGCCGCAGGACTTCGGCGTCTACCCGCGGGTCTCGGCCTACGACATGCTCGACCACATGGCCGTGCTCAAGGGCATCTCAAACGGCCGCGAGCGCCGAGAGACGGTTGAATACCTGCTAAACCAGACCAATCTTTGGGCCGTGCGAAAGCGGGCCTTGGCCGGCTTCTCCGGCGGCATGCGCCAGCGCTTCGGCATCGCCCAGGCCCTGATCGGCGACCCGGCCCTGATTATCGTCGATGAGCCCACCGCGGGCCTCGACCCCGAAGAACGCAACCGCTTCCTAAACCTTCTGGCCGAGATCGGCGAGTACGTGGTGGTCATCCTCTCGACCCACATCGTCGAGGATGTCGCCGACCTGTGCCCGGCCATGGCCATCATCTGCGAGGGCCGCATCGTCAAACAGGGCGCGCCGATGGACCTGGTCGCGTCCTTGAAGGGCCGCATCTGGAAAAAGACCATCGACAAGGCCGAGCTCGACGACGTGAAGAGCCGCTACCGCGTCATCCACACCCGCCTGTTCACCGGCCGCACCGTCGTTCACGTCGAGGCCGACAGCGATCCGGGCGACGGCTTCACGCCCGTCGAAGGCGGTCTCGAGGACGTCTACTTCTCGACCCTCCACGCTTCTCGCGCCGCGTAAGAGGGCCGACATCATGTTCGGTAAGATCGCCAGCTTCGAATTCCGCTACCAGCTCAAGAACCCGGTGTTCTGGGTGGCCGCAGGCCTGTTCTTCCTGCTGACCTGGGTGTCGATCGTCTGGGACGCCGTCCAGATTGGCGGCGGCGGGGCGATGCACAAGAACGGCCCGTTCATGATCATCCAGACCCAGATGATCCTGACCATCTTCTTCATGTTCGTGACGACGGCCTTCGTCTCCAACGTCATAGTTCGCGACGACGAGACCGGCTTCGGCAGCATCCTGCGCTCCACCCGGATCAGGCGTTTCGACTACCTCTACGGCCGGTTCCTCGGTGCCTTCGGCGCCGCCGCCCTGGCCTTCCTGGCGATCCCGCTGGCCATCGCCTTCGGCAGCATCATGCCTTGGGTCGATCCGGAACTGCTGGGCCCCCTGACGCTCGAGCCGTTCCTTAGCGCCTATTTCGTCTTCGCCCTTCCCAACATCCTGCTGACCTCGGCCATCTTCTTCGCCCTGGCCACCCTGACCCGGTCGATGGCCTGGACCTTCATCGGCGTCATCGTCTTCCTGGCCGTCTGGTTCATCGCCAGCATCGCGCTCGACAAGCCGGAGTGGGAGAAGATCGTCGCGGCCTGGGAACCGCTGGGTTTCGGGGCCTTCGGCCTCGCCTCAAAGTACTGGACCGTGAACGACCGCAATACCCTCGTTCCGGCCTTCGAAGGCCTGCTGCTCCAGAACCGTATCTTCTCCCTGGCGCTGTCGGCCTTCTTCCTCGCCCTGCCGGCCGTGCTGTTTCGCTTCACCCCCGGCAAGCCACGCGGCAAGCGCGCCAAACAGCTGAAGATCGCCGCCGCAGCAGCCGCCTCTCAGGCCCCGCCCGCCAGCCTCATCCGCCTGCCGAAGGCCCGCTTCGGCTTGGCCGCCGGCTGGAGCCAGTTGCTGGCCCGCACCCGGCTCGACATGGGCCAAGTGTTCGGCAGTCCGGCCTATATAGTCCTCTTGGCCATCGGCCTACTCAACAGCCTCGGCGGCCTGTGGTTCACCACCGAGGAGACCGGCTACGGCGGCGTGGTCCACCCCTTGACCCGCGTCCTGATCCCGGCGCTGAACGGCAGCTTCGGCTTTATCCCGCTGATCATCGCGATCTACTACGCCGGCGAGTTGGTCTGGCGTGAGCGCGAGAAGAAGACCCACGAGATCATCGACGCCTCGCCGGTGCCAGACTGGGCCTTCGTCTTGCCCAAAACCCTGGCCATCGCCCTGGTCCTGCTGTCGACCCTCGCCATCAGCGTCGTCGCCGCCGTGCTGATCCAAACCTTCAAGGGCTACACCAACTACGAGTTCGGCAAATGGCTAGTCTGGTACGTGCTGCCCCAGGCGGTCAACTGGACTCTGATGGCCGCGCTGGCCGTCTTCATCCAGGCGCTCAGCCCGCACAAGTTCGTCGGCTGGGGCCTGATGGCATTGTTCATCATCGCCCGAACCACCCTCGGCAATGTCGGCTTCGACCACATCCTCTACAGCTACGCCACCGGCCCGCGCGACGGTGTGCCGCTGTCGGACATCAACGACCTCGGCAAGTTCTGGATCGGCTCCTGGGTTGCCAAGACCTACTGGAGCTTCATCGCCCTCCTGCTGCTGATCCTCAGCTGGGGCCTGTGGCGACGCGGGACCGAGACCCGGCTGTGGCCGCGCATCGCCCGGCTGCCGCACCGGCTGATGAGTTCGGCGGGCCTGCTGTTCGCCGTCGCCCTGCTCGGGGCCGGCGCGGTCGGCGGCTACATCTTCCTCAACACCAACGTCTGGAACCAGCACCGCACCAGCATCGCCGCCGAGAAGTGGCAGGCGGACTATGAAAAGACCCTCATCGTCGAGCGCAAGTTCGACAAGGTCCCTCAGCCGAAGATCCAGTCGATGAAGCTGGACGTCGACCTTCGACCCCATCAGCCGCTGATGCGGGTCACCGGGACCTATGTCATCAAGAACATGACCGCCGAGGATATCAAGGAGATCCACGTCCGCTTCGACCGCGACCTGAAGGTTCAGGGCCTCAGCATCGAAGGCGCCCGGCCCAAGGAGACCTTGGCGAAATTCAACTACCGCATCTTCGCCCTCGACAAGCCCATGCGCCCGCGCGAGGAGCGCAAGATGAGCTTCATTACCGAACGCTCTCAGAAGGGTTTCCGCAACAGCGGCAATGAACGCCGGGTCGTCGACAACGGGACCTTTGTCGATTCCAGCGAATTCGCCCCCGCCCTCGGCATCTGGCCGGGTGGCGGGCTGCAGGACCGGGCCAAGCGCCGCAAGTATGGCCTCGACCCCGACATGCCGGTGGCCAGGCTGGGCGATGTGCCGTCACGCCAGTTCAACTACCTGCGCCACGACGCCGACTTCATGACCTCGGACATCACCGTCACCACCGAGGCCGACCAGACGCCGATCGCGCCGGGCCGCCGGGTGTCCGATCGCCTGATCGACACCCCGACCGGCAAGCGCCGCCAGGCCCACTTCGTGACCAGCGCCCCGGTTATGCCCTTCTTCTCGATCCAGTCGGCCCGCTATGCGGTCAAGCGGCAGATGTACAAGGGCATCGAGCTAGAGATCTATTACTGGCCGGAACACGCCTACAACACCGACCGCATGTTCACGGCGATGAAGGCTTCGCTGGATTATTTCCAAGCCAACTTCAGCCCCTACCAGTTCGACCACCTGCGCTTCATCGAGTTTCCGGCCTACGCGGACTTCGCCCAGGCGTTCGCCGGGACCATGCCCTGGTCGGAGAACCTCGGCTTCATCGCCGACTACCGCGACCCCGAGAAGATCGACATGGTCACCTACATCGGCGCCCACGAGATCGGCCATCAGTGGTGGGCTCACCAGGTCGTCGCCTCCGACCAGGAGGGCATGACCATGACCTCCGAGACCCTGGCGCAATACTCGGCCCTGCGGGTGATGCGGAACCTCTACGGCGAGGACCAGATCCGCAAGTTCCTCAAGTACGAGCTCAACAGCTACCTGCGGGCCCGCGGCGGCCAGGCCCTCGAGGAAAAGCCCATGGTCCGCGTCGAGGGCAGCCAGGGCTATATCCACTACCGCAAGGGCTCTCTGGTCATGTACCGGCTGGCCGAGGAGATCGGGGAGGACAACGTCAACGCCGCCCTGGCCCAGTTCCTGAGGGACCACGCCTTCAAGGGCGCGCCCTATCCGGTCTCGACCGACCTTGTGGCCCTGTTCCGGGCCAGGGCCCAGGCTGCAGGGTATGGGGCTGACAAACAGGCCCTGATCACCGACCTCTTCGAGAGGATCACCCTCTACGACGTCAAGGTCAGCAACGCGAAGGTCACCGCCCGCAAGGACGGCAAATTCGACGTCACCCTCACCGTCGAGGCCAGGAAACTCTACGCCACCGGCAAGGGCGTGGAGACCGCCGCGCCGATGAACGAGATGGTCGACATCGGGGTGTTCACCGCCCAGCCCGGCAAGCAAGCCTTTAACAAGGGCAGCATCCTGGTCCTCGAACGCAAACCCATCCGCGGCGGCAAGCAGACCCTGACCTATACGGTGGCGAAGAAGCCGGTCTGGGTCGGAGCCGACCCCTACAACATCCTCATCGACCGCAACTCCGACGACAACCTGTTCAAGATCGGGTCGTAGGGCCGAAACCACTGTCGCGCTCCCTCCCCAAAAAGGCTACGGCATGCACACAAGTGGTTCGGGGCTGGAGTTTGTGGATTTCCCTGGCGGCGACTGACTGATTCACTGGTCTTTGCGTTGAGCGGAGGTCGGAGATGGTTGGGTTCAG
>JBKJSF010000226.1:0-15613 GCA_046595895.1 Caulobacter sp.
ACTGCAGGAGCTGGGACGTTGAGCCCTCCCCTTTTTGATCCGGTGAAGGCAGGACAAGTCCTGCGAAGCTCCGCCAGGAGCGAAGCAGGATGACCCGCATCGTCTCCGGCGAACCCGCCCCCACCGAGCCCTCGGACCGCGCGCTCCGCCCCCAGACCCTGGCCGAGTTCGTCGGCCAGGAGCAGGCCAAGGGGAACCTCCGCGTCTTCATCGAGGCGGCGAAGTCCCGGGGCGAGGCCCTGGACCATGTGCTGCTGTTCGGCCCGCCGGGCCTGGGCAAGACCACCCTGGCCCAGATCGTCGCCCGCGAGCTGGGGGTCAACTTCCGCGCCACCAGCGGGCCGGTGCTGGCCAAGGCCGGCGACCTGGCCGCCATCCTGACCAACCTCGAGCCCAACGACGTCCTGTTCATCGACGAGATTCACCGCCTGTCGTCGAACGTCGAGGAGATCCTCTACCCGGCCATGGAGGATCAGGTGCTCGACCTGATCATCGGCGAAGGCCCATCGGCTCGTTCGATCCGGATCGATCTCGCCCCCTTCACCCTGGTCGCCGCCACCACCCGCGCCGGCCTGCTGGCCACCCCCCTGCGCGACCGCTTCGGCATTCCCATCCGCCTGGAGTTCTATACCCAGGCCGAGCTCAAGCTGGTCATCGATCACGCCTCCCGCCGCATGGGCATCGCGGTCAGCGACGACGGGGCCGCCGAGATCGCCGCCCGCTCCCGGGGCACGCCGCGCGTGGCCGGCAGATTGCTAAGGCGCGTCCGCGACTTCGCCGCCGCCGACGGGGCCGAGGTCATCGACAAGAAACAGGCCTCGCGCGCCCTGGCCCGCCTCGAGGTCGATGAGCACGGCCTCGACAGCCTTGACCGCCGCTACCTGCGGGCCCTGATCGAGCACTACAACGGCGGCCCGGCGGGGGTGGAGACCCTGGCCTACGCCATCGCCGAGGCCCGCGACGCCGTCGAGGATGTCATCGAGCCCTACCTGATGCAGCAGGGTTTCATCCAGCGCACCCCGCGCGGCCGCGTCGCCTGCGGCAAGGCCTATCTGCACCTGGGCCTGGCCGAGCCACCGACCCCGCCGGGGCTGATCCCCAAGGCGCAGGGAACCCTGTTCGAAGAATAGGCCAAGTGCGGGAGCTCGGTTGGGCTCAACAATCGCGCGCCGGAGGGAACCCCGAGGCACATTTCTGATTGTAACAGTCAGCTTTGCCCTCAGGTCCCTGCCATCCCCCTGCTTCGTTCCGCCCCCCTGCTTGAAACGCGCCTGCACTCACCCCTGGATCGGGAAGCCTGTGTCGAGCGAATGCGCGCCTGCGTCGACAGCCCTTGGCGAGTTTTCGGCGCCAAGCCGATCATTGGTGAGGTCGCGCCCGCCTACGCCAGCCTGCGACGACGGGTGCGGTGGCGCAGCCTGTTTCGCGCCTGCCTCGATGTCAGCCTGCTCGACGACAGCTGCACCCTGCTGATCTGCCGACCGGGCCTGCATCCGCTGGCCGCCCTGCTGGCCGGAGGCTGGCTGGGCCTGCTGATCGCCATTGGCGGGCTGATCGGCGTCTTCGCCCTGGCCGGCGGCGTACTGGAAGGCGATTGGCTGTTGGTCGCCCTGCCGGCGCTGTTGTTCGTCGGCCTGATGCTGGCCTTCCTGTTCGGCCGGGGCGATCCAGCCTGCGACCATGCCTTCCTCATCGAGCGCCTGGCCCTTATGACGGAGTCGACCGCCAACTGAAGGCCAGCCATGAGCGACGTCCCCGAACCCACAGCCGGCGTCTTTTCCGGCCGCGAGCACCGCCTGCCCGTGCGGGTCTACTACGAGGACACCGACTTCACCGGCGTCGTCTACCACGCCAATTACAGCCGCTATTTCGAGCGCGGCCGCAGCGACTTCCTGCGTCTGGCCGGCGTCTCCCACAGCGACCTGCTGGACGGCGAGACGCCCATCGCCTTCGTCGTCACCCGCATGGAGATCGACTTCAGGCGCCCGGCCCGCATCGACGACGCCCTGGTGGTCCGCACCACCTATGACGCGGTCAAGGGCCCCCGCCTGTTCATCACCCAGACCATCACCAGGGGCGACGACCTGATCGCCCAGGCCGTGGTCAACGCCGCCTGCATCCGCCTCGACGGCCGCCCCTCGAAGCCACCCCCCGGCATGGCCGAGAAGCTGCGCCCCTGGTTCGCCCCGGCGTAGCGCCGCCAGGCCGGAACCGCCCCACCGCCGGTGGCCCATAATCCGGATTATCAACACCCCGACCAACGCTCCGGCCTACAAAACAACAGGTCGGGCCAACACAAAAAGACAAGCTTTTCGGCGCCTTGGCAGAAACGGCGGGGTGGCCAGACAGCGAGTGCGGTATAATGTTGGTCCGCTTTGATAAGCTGACCGCCCACGGCACGGCGATTTCCGCACCTCAAGGCTATGCACGCAGCCGACGAGCAGGCGTGCATTCCAGTCACAGCTGGTTAACCACTAGGGCACATGTCTTTTCGACGCCTTATTGTCACCAAAGCCGCGCAGATGATGCAAGTAAGACCACTTCGCCGGGGGAGCCTCAGAGCAGCATGGAAACGCAAGCCATCTCGGCCGACAGCTTTTCGTTCGTCGCCCTGTTCCTGAAAGCCGACTGGGTGATCAAGGGCGTCATGGTCGGCCTGGCCGTCGCCTCCCTGGTCAGCTGGGCGGTGATTATCGACAAGTTCGTCCGCTTCGGCGGCCTCAACCGCCAGGCCAACGCCTTCGAGGACAAGGTCGGCTCGGGCCGGCCGCTGGAAGAGATCGCCCAGGAAGCCGGAAATTCCAAACACCCCCTGCCACGCCTGCTGAACGCCGCCCTTCGCGAATGGCGCGACACCCGCGCCAAGGGCGTGCTCGGCGATACCCAGACGGCCCTGCTCATCCAGCGCATCGACCGGGTGCTCGACAGCAACATCGCCCGCGAGAGCCAGAAGGCCGAAGAGGGCCTGGGCACCCTGGCCATCGTCGCCACCGCCAGCCCTTTCATCGGCCTGTTCGGCACCGTCTGGGGCATCATGAACGCCTTCAAGAACATCGGCGATGCCGGCAATACCTCGCTGGCTATCGTCGCCCCGGCCCTCTCCGAAGCTCTGTTCGCCACGGCCCTGGGCCTGATCGCGGCCATCCCTGCCTACGTGGCCTACAACAAGTTCTCGACCGACGCCGGTAAGTTCGGCGGCCGGCTGGAAGGCTTCGCCGACGATCTATCCACCGCCATCCAGCGCCGCCTGGCCGAGAAGGTCTAGGTCATGGCCCTCTCCTCCAACGACGCCTTCGGCGCCGGCGGCGGTCGCAGGACCCGGCGGCGCGGGCGCGGCCGGCGCGGGGCGCTGTCGGAGATCAACGTCACGCCCCTGGTCGACGTGATGCTGGTCCTGGTGATCATCTTCATGGTCACCGCCGTCACCATGACCTCGGGGGTGCCGATCGAGCTGCCGAAGACCGAGGCCGGATCGGTGCAGGACCTGAACGAGCCGCTGACCGTGTCGATCCGGTCGGACGGAAAGCTGTTCATCGGCGATGAGGAAGTGCCGTTCGCGGCGCTGAAAGCTCGCCTGACCGCCCTCTCCGGCGAAAACCTCGAGCGGCCGGTCTTCGTGCGCGGCGACGGCAAGGCCGAGTATGCGGTCATCGCCCAGGTGATGGCGGCCTTGAGCACCGGGGGGTTCACCCGGATCAACCTGATCACCGACACCGGCGGCCCGACCAGCGGCCCCAAGCCCGAAGACGCCGCCGAATGACCGCTGTGGGGCGCGCCTGATCCATGGCCCGCGAGCGCCGACAGCTCGGGCCGGCCCTGATCGCCTCGGTGGTCGTCCACCTGGGCGTGGGCCTGCTCGCCCTGTTCGCCTGGCCCCATCCGTCCAAACCGGTCAACCTGGGCGCCGTGCCGGTGACCATCGTCACCGACGGCCCGGCCGAGCTGCGCAAGAGCCAGCAAGGGCCCGAGGAACTGGACGCCCTGACCGAGGAGCCGATCCCCGAACTGCCGCCCGAACCGGTCGCGCCCCCCGCCCCCGAACCGACCCCGACGCCGGCCCCCATCCCCGCCAAGGCCCCGGAGAAGGTCAAGCCGACCCCGTCGCCGACCTCGAAGAAGCAGGCCAACCTCGACTTCGACGACCTTCAGAAGCGTCTGGAAAAGGCCGGCGGCGGCCAGCCCAAGGGCGGCGGCAAGAAGGGCCCGCCCCGTCCCCCGACCTCGCCCAAACCCCAGCCGAAGGGCGCCGTCGGCGGCGGTCCCAGCGGCGAGTGGCTGCAGGGCCTGCTGGCCGACCTCTACAAATACTGGCGGCCCAACTGCTTCGTCGAGGGCGGCCGCTCGGTGCGGGTGTCGGTGAAGGTGGTGCTGTCGCCGTCCGGCCGGGTGATGGGCGATCCCGCCATCGTCCGCAGTTCCGGCGCCGATCCCGAACTGGTCAGGGCCGGCGAGACCCGCGCCGTGCTGGCCATCAACCGCGCCCAGCCGTTCAAGAACATGCCGCCGGAACTCTCCGGCGATAGCCTGACCCTGAACTTCGATGCTCAAAAGGCCTGTGCCCTATGAAGGTTTGGCGCCCTATGAGCCTCCGCCTCATTCCCGTCCCCGACGTGCCGGAGGGTGCCAAGCCCTGCGTCACGAGGAGCCAGCCATGACCGTACGCCACCTGCTCTTCGCCCTCTGCGCCCTGATCATGGGAGCCGCCGCCCTGCCAGGGGTCGCCGCCGCCCAGATCGAGGTTGACGTCAACCAGGGCAACATCCAGCCGGTGCCCATCGCCATCCCCGCCTTTACCGGCGGCCGGGGCGGCGACATCGCCCAGGTGATCAGCGCCAATCTGGAACGCTCCGGCCTGTTCGCGCCCATCGCCCCGGGCGCCTTCCCCGAAACCAACCTCGACATCGCCGTCCTGCCCAACTTCGAGGCCTGGAAGACCATCGACACCCAGGTGCTGATCAATGGCGCGGTGTCGAGCGATGGCGCCGGCCGGCTGCGTGTCGATTTCCGCATCTGGGACATCGGCTCCGGCAAGCCGATCGGCGACGGCCTGACCTTTACCTCGACGCCGGAAAACTGGCGCCGCGTCGCTCACAAGATCAGCGACCAGATCTACCAGCGCCTGACCGGCGAGAGCGGCTATTTCGACACCCGGGTGGTGTTCATCGCCGAGAGCGGCCCGCGCGGCAAGCGCGTCAAACGCCTGTCGATCATGGACCAGGACGGGGCCAACAATAGCTACCTGACCGACGGCAGCTACATCGTCATGACCCCCCGCTTCTCGGCCGGCAGCCAGGAGATCACCTACATGGCCCTGCGGCCGACGGGGTCGAGCATCTATCTGTTCAACATCTCGACGGGCCGCCAGGAAACCCTTGGCCGCTTCGCCGGCATGGTCTTCGCGCCGCGCTTTTCGCCGAGCGGCGACCGGGTGGTGTTCAGCGTCGAGAAGAACGGCAACAGCGACCTCTATCTGATGGACCTGCGCAGCCGCGGCCAGACCCGGCTGACCAGCGATCCGGGCATCGACACCTCCGGCAGCTTTTCGCCCAACGGCGGCCAGATCGTCTTCAACTCCGACCGCGGCGGCTCACCGCAGCTCTATGTGATGAACGCCGATGGCTCGGGCGTGCGCCGCATCTCCCGGGGCGGCGGCCGCTACACGACGCCGGTCTGGAGCCCCAAGGGCGACTTCATCGCCTTCACCAAACAGGCGGGCGGCGTCTTTCATATCGGAGTCATGAAGCCGGATGGATCGGACGAGCGCATCCTGACCACCAGCTACCTCGACGAGGGCCCGACCTGGGCCCCCAACGGCCGGGTGTTGATGTTCTTCCGCGAGAGCCGGGGCGGCGAGCCGCGCCTGTGGAACGTGGACATCACCGGCCGCATTCTACGTCCAGCCCCTTATCAAGGCTCTGGCTCTGATCCTGCGTGGTCCCCCCTGCTGGACTAGAGTGGGCTTGACTAGAAGATCAACCGCCAAATGAATTGTGGTCCAGACGTCGCAATCCCAAGCCATTGTGAGGCCTGGTCAGAGTTTTCAGTCGCAAGCGTACAAGGATCGGCGCCACTATCGGCCCGACACATCCAGCCGAAGGAGGAAGCCATGCGCTTCAACACCCAAAGCGTCATGAGACTGGCCCTGGTGGCCATCGCCGCCGCCTCTCTGGCCGCCTGCGCCACCAAGCCCAAGACCAATCCGGGAGCCGGCGAGCCGCCGCGTGGCGGTGGTGGCGCTGAACAACCCTATCAACCCCCGGGCAGCCCCGGCCCGGTCGACGGCCGCGTAACTCCAGGTTCGACCCAGGACTTCATCATCAACGTCGGCGACTTCGTCTACTTCGACCTCGACAGCTACGACATCCGCGGCGACGCCATGCCGGTGCTCGACGCCCAGGCCGCCTGGCTGCGCCGTTATCCGAATGTCTCGATCCGCATCGAGGGCAACTGCGATGAGCGCGGCACCCGCGAGTACAACCTCGCCCTCGGCAGCCGCCGCTCCAACGCCGTCAAGGACTACCTGGTCTCGCGCGGCGTCTCGCCCAGCCGGATCATGACCCTGTCGAACGGCAAGGAACGCCCCGTCAGCCCCGGCACGGACGAGGAATCCTACCAGCAGAACCGCAACGGCCAGACGATCATCGCCAGCGGCGCCTACTAGGCGCCCTTGGACCTTGCACAGCGGAAAGGGGGTCGCTTCCGCGGCCCCCTTTTTCGTATCCTTGCCGTAAATTTGACGCCGGACACAGGACAGTCTGACCCATGAAGCCGACGCTCTCCCCCTCCCTGAAGGCCGCTCCGTTCATGGCGGTGCTGATCGCCGTCTCGGTCCACTTCGCCGCGGTCGCCCAGACGCCGATGCCTGACCCGCTGGACGACCGCTCGGTCCGGCGCCTGGACAAGATGGAGAAGGTGGTCCGTGAACTGCGCGCCATCGTCTTCCAGGGCCGTGACAGCGGCAGGCCGGTCATCGTCGAGGACGCCGAGACCGGGGCCGTGATCGCCACCCTGACCGAACGCGTCGGCGACCTGGAACAGACCTTGACCCGCAACAACGCCGGCAACGAAGAGCTCGGCCTGGAGCTGGACCGCACCAAGCAGGCCCTGGCGGCGTCCGAAGCCAGCAACAAGGCCCTTGGCGAGCGGTTGGCCAGCCTCGAGGGCCGGCTGGCCGCCCTGGAAGCCGCCGCCGCCGCCTCGCCGACCGAGGAACAGGCCGCCGTCGCCGATACCCCGGTCGATCCGGACGAGCTGTTCGCGCTCGGCCGCCGGCAGATGGGCGAGGGCGACTACGCCAATGCCGAGGCCAGCTTTGATCGCTACGTCGACGAGTTCGGCGACACCCCCAAGGCCCCGGAGGCCCGCTACTGGCTGGGCAAGACCCTGACCGCCCGCGGCGACAACGCCCAGGCCGCCAGCGCCTATCTCGGCGCCGTGCGGGGCTGGCCCAAGACCGGCTGGGCGCCCGACGCCGTGGTCGAGCTGGCCCGCAGCCTGGTGGCCCAGAAGCTGCCCGGCGACGCCTGCCAGGCGCTGGGCGAACTGCCCCGCCGCTATCCCAACGCCGCCGCCAGCGTGACCACCCGCGCTCAGGCGGTCCGCCAGCAGGCCAAGTGCGCGGGCTGACCGTCCAGGTCCGCGACCCGGTCGTCGGCCGGGTCGCCGACATCCTCGACCGGCGCCTCGAGACCCATACGGACGCGCCGCTGGCCGTGGCCCTGTCCGGCGGTTCGGACTCCCTGGCCCTCCTCCATCTGGTCAGCGGTTGGGCGCGGCTGAACGGCCGGCCCGTCATCGTCCTGACCGTCGACCACGGCCTACAGTCGGACAGCGCCGCCTGGGCGATGCGCTGCGCCGCCATGGCCGCCGAACGCGGCCGCGCCCACCGCATCCTCCGCTGGACCGGCGACAAGCCCAGGACCGGCCTCCCCGCCGCCGCTCGCGCCGCCCGCCACGCCCTGCTGGCCACCGCCGCCCGCGAGGCCGGGGCGTCGGTCCTGCTGATGGGGCACACCGCCAGCGACCTCGGCGAAAGCGCCGCCATGCGGGCCGCCGGATCGACCGTGCCGGACGCGCGCGAATGGGCGCCGTCTCCCTCCTGGCCAGAGGGGCGCGGGGTGTTCGTGCTCAGGCCCTTGCTGGGGTTGAAGCGGGGGGAACTACAGGACTGGCTGGCGGGTCGTGGGGCAAGCTGGATCGACGACCCAGCCAACCTGGACACGCGCTACGCCCGGGCCCGCGCCAGGGCAGGGATTGGACGCCCGGTGAGTTCGCCTCTGGGCTCCCTTCTCCCCTTGCGGGAGAAGGTGGCGGCGCAGCCGACGGATGAGGGGTCGCACCGGTCTCCGACACAGCCCTTCGCTACGGCGGCCGAGCACGCGGGGATGATCGTCCTGCCCCGCGATGCGCCGGCGAAAGTTCTGGCCGCCGCCTGCCTCTGCGTCGCCGGCACAGCCACCCCGCCGCGCACCGAACAGCTCACCAACCTCCTCCAGCGCCTCACTCATGAGGATGTGATCGCCACTCTGGCCGGGGCTCGCATCGAAGCGGCCGGCGACAGCATCACCGTCACCAGAGAGACCGGCGAATTGTCGCGCACGCCCTTGCCGCCTCTGGTCCTGTGCCAAAACGAGCCAGCCGTATTCGACGGCCGTTTCGAACTGACCGCCGTGGCGCCAGGCCTTTCCGCACAACCACTTTGGGGGCACGCAGCCAAACTGCCCAAGAACCAGCAAGCCGCCCTGAAAGCCCTGCCGCCGGCTGTTCGCGGGACCCTGCCGCTGGTTACCGACAACGCTGGGCTCTGGACTTGCCCGATCCTTGCAGTTAGCCCGTCTGTCCGTATCCGGTCGCTGGTCCGGGCCCGTTTCGAAGCGGCGCTCGGCCTGACTGCCAAGGAAGCGGATGCGCATCCGATCGCCGAACATGGCGAACCCGGGGGCGGCCTCCTACATTGATGTGTCACAACCCTTTTTGCGGACCTGAGTAGACAGCATGAATATGCGGAATTTCGCGGTCTGGGGCGTCATCGTCGTGGTGATGATCGGCATCTACAGCATGCTGAGCAATCAAAGCGTCAGCGCGCCCGACGGCGCTCGCGGCGGCGGCGACATCAGCTACTCGACCATGCTTGCCAAGATCGACTCCGGCGAGGTCCGCAAGGTCGATTGGCAGGGCGGCCACCGCGCCAAGCTGTCGACCTCCGATCCCAAGGTCGCCTACTTCACCACCGCGCCGCCCACCGAAGACCTGATGAAGCGCATGGAAGGCAAGGGCATCGATGTCAGCTTCCCGCGCGCCGAGAAGTTCAGCTTCTGGACCCTGCTGCAGGGCGCGCTCCCCATCCTGCTGCTGATCGGGGTGTGGATCTTCTTCATGCGCCAGATGCAGGGCGGCGCCCGGGGCGCCATGGGCTTTGGCAAGTCCAAGGCCCGGCTGCTGACCGAGAACAAGAACCGCATCACCTTTGACGACGTCGCCGGCGTCGACGAGGCCAAGGAAGAGCTGCAGGAGATCGTCGATTTCCTGAAAGACCCGGCCAAGTTCCAACGGCTCGGCGGCAAGATTCCCAAGGGCGCCCTGCTGATCGGCCCTCCCGGCACCGGTAAAACCCTGATCGCCCGCGCCGTCGCCGGTGAAGCCGGCGTGCCCTTCTTCACCATCTCCGGTTCGGACTTCGTGGAAATGTTCGTCGGCGTCGGCGCATCCCGTGTGCGCGACATGTTCGAGCAAGCCAAGAAGAACGCCCCCTGCATCATCTTTATCGACGAAATCGACGCCGTTGGCCGCCATCGTGGCGCCGGCCTCGGCGGCGGCAACGACGAGCGCGAGCAGACCCTCAACCAGCTGCTGGTCGAGATGGACGGCTTCGAGGCCAACGAAGGCATCATTCTGATCGCCGCCACCAACCGTCCCGACGTGCTGGACCCGGCCCTGCTGCGTCCGGGACGCTTCGACCGCCAGGTCGTGGTGCCCAACCCCGATGTCGGCGGCCGCGAGAAGATCCTGCGCGTCCACATGCGCAACGTGCCGCTGTCGGCCGATGTCGATGTGAAGGTGCTGGCTCGCGGCACCCCCGGCTTCTCCGGCGCGGACCTCGCCAATCTGGTCAACGAGGCGGCCCTGACCGCCGCCCGCAAGAACCGCCGCATGGTCACCATGCACGACTTCGAACACGCCAAGGACAAGGTCATGATGGGCGCCGAGCGCCGATCGATGGCCATGAACGAGGAAGAAAAGCGCCTGACCGCCTACCACGAGGGCGGCCACGCCATCGTCGCGATGAACGTGCCCCTGGCCGACCCGGTCCACAAGGCGACCATCGTGCCGCGCGGCAGGGCTCTGGGCATGGTCATGCAGCTGCCGGAAGGCGACCGCTATTCCATGAAGTTCACCCAGATGACCTCGCGCCTGGCCATCATGATGGGCGGCCGCGTCGCCGAGGAACTGAGCTTCGGCAAGGACAACATCACCTCCGGCGCGAGCAGCGACATCAAGGCGGCGACCAACCTGGCCCGCGCCATGGTCACCCAGTGGGGCTATTCGGACGTGCTGGGCGCCGTGGCCTACGGCGACAACCAGGAAGAGGTCTTCCTCGGCCATTCGGTGGCCCGCACCCAGAACGTCTCCGAGGAGACTGCCCGGGTGATCGACTCCGAGGTCAAGCGGCTGGTTCAGGAGGGCCTCGATGAGGCCCGCCGCATCCTGATCGAAAAGAAGGACGACCTGGAGACGCTGGCCCAGGGCCTGCTGGAATACGAAACCCTCAGCGGCGACGAAATCCACGGCCTGCTCAAGGGTGTGAAGCCGGTCCGCGACGAAGTCGACACCCGCCGCCCTGGCGGCCCCTCGGTGTCCGTGCCCCTATCGCCAAGGCCAGGAACGGCCACGGCCCGCAACGCCGACTAGAGACGATCAGCCCCCGGCCTCACAGCCAGGGGTTTTTCGTTGTTATGGAGGGCGGGGCGCCGCATCACTCCGCCATGGTCGATCCCCGCCCCCACCCGCGCGTCATGGGCATCGTCAATGTGACGCCGGACAGCTTCTCCGACGGCGGCCGGCATGACAGCGCCCCGGCGGCCATCGCCCATGGCAAGAAGCTGCTGGCCGACGGGGCCGACCTGCTCGACATCGGCGGCGAGTCCACCCGACCGGGCGCGGCGGCGGTGAGCGAGGCGGCGGAGATCGCCCGGGTCATTCCGGTCATTGAAGGCCTGCGGGAGGCCGGCGCGATCCTCTCCATCGACACCATGAAGCCCGCCGTCGCCCGCGCCGCCGTCGCCGCCGGCGCCGTGGTCTGGAACGACGTCGCCGCCCTGACCGCCCCCGGGGCCTGCGAGGCCGCCGCCGAGATCGGCTGCCAGGTGGTGCTGATGCACATGCAGGGCGAGCCGCGCACCATGCAGGACGACCCCCGCTACGACGATGTCGTCGGCGAGGTGGAAGCCTTCCTGCTGGCCCGCGCCGAGGCGGCGATGGCGGCAGGGGTGGCGCGGGAGAAGATCTGGCTCGATCCTGGCATCGGATTTGGAAAGACGCCAGCCCACAACCTCAGCCTGCTGGCCGCTCTGCCCCGGCTGGTGGCTACGGGATTTCCCATCCTGCTGGGGGCCAGCCGCAAGCGGTTCATCGCCACGCTCGACCCGCTTGGCAACGATGCCCACGCCAGGCTGGGCGGCTCGCTGGCGGCGGCGCTGGCCGGCGCGACGGCGGGCGTGGCCGCCGTGCGTGTCCACGACGTGCGCGAAACCGTTCAGGCACTGAACGTTCAGGCTGCCATCCTGGATTCCCCTTAGGCACTGGACCCGCCCAGCTTGGGACGTCACTCTGCACGTCACGGGAGAAACGCCGGATGGCGACTGCGCGGTACCTGGTTCACGACGTGGCGGCGGCGGTCGCCTTCTACACCGATGCGCTCGGCTTCGAGACCCGCCAGCGGTTTGGACCGGCCATGGCCATCGTCGTGCGTGGCGATCAGGACCTCTGGCTGGCGGGCCCGTCGTCCTCAGCCGGCAAGGCGACGGAGAGCGGCGCCCAGCCGGCCCCGGGCGGCTGGAACCGCATCGTGCTGGTGGTCGAGGACCTGGCCGGGATGGTGGCGCGGATGACTGCAGCCGGCGTCGTCTTTCGGGGGCCGATTGTCAGCGGCCCTGGCGGGTCGCAGACCCTGTGTGAAGATCCGTCCGGAAACGCCATTGAGCTGTTTGAGCCAGGCAAGGGGAATTGATGGCCGAGTTCACCGCCAGCGATGGCGTCAGGATTTCCTACGACGACCTGGGAGCGCCCACCGCCAGGCCCGTCCTGCTGATCCACGGCTTCGCCTCGAACCGTGACGAGGGCTGGAAGCGCACCGGCTGGTACGCCGCCTTCGAGCGGCGCGGCCAGCGGATGATCGCGCCGGACATGCGGGGCCACGGCAAGAGCGGCAAGCCGCACGATCCGGCCGCTTACGCGCCCGACCGGCGACTGGCTGATCTGACCGAGTTGCTTGACGACCTGGGCGTAGAGCGGGCCGATGTGGTCGGCTACTCCATGGGCGCACGGCTGGCCCTGGCCCTGGCCATGGCGGCGCCTTGGCGCGTCGACCATCTGGTGCTGGGCGGCATCGGGAACCGGCTGTTCACCCCCTCGCCGCCCGGCGACGCCATGGGCAAGGCCATGGAGGCGGACGACCCGGCGACGATCAACGATCCGATGCTGCGTAGCTTCCGCCATTTCGCCGACGAGCAGGGCGAGGACCGTCTGGCCTTGGCCGCCGCCTCGCGCGCCTCGGGCTCAAGCATCGAGGCGGGCGACCTCTTCGCCGTGCGGAACCCGACCCTGGTTGTGGCGGGGGCCCGCGACGCTCTGGCCGGCTCGCCTGAAGGCTTAGCCGACCACATCGTCGGGGCCAAGGCGGTCAGCCTGCAGGGCTGCGACCACTTCAACGCCATTCCGCACGCCCTGCTGAAAGCGACGGTGTTCGACTTTCTCGATGGTTATCTCGACGAGCCGTTCGCTAGCTAGCGCCCCAGCAGGTATTCCCCGCCCTTCTCAAGTCCGCGTTTCCAGGCTGGGCGGGCGTGGATGCGGTCGATCCAGGCGGCCATGTTGGGATAGCTCGGCAGCTTGCCCATCGCCTTGGCGACCTCGGGGATGAAGCTCATCTGGGCGTCGGCCCCGGTCGGCTCGGACCCCAGCAGCCAGTCGCGGCCGGCCAGGCTCTGTTCGACGAAGCCCAGGTGGTTGGCGATCTCGCTCTCGATGCGGGGGCTGAGCGGCGCGCCGCCTTCGCCAAGCCGCATGACATACATGTTGAGCATCAGCGGCAGCATGGCGCTGCCCTCGGCGTAGTGCAGCCACTGCTGGTAGTGGTCGTAGGCCGGCGTCGCGGCGTCAGGGGCCATGCGGCCACCCGCATGCCGGCGGATGATGTAGTCGATGATGGCGCCGCTCTCGATGACGGTCATGTCGCCGTCGGTGACCACCGGGCTCTTGCCGAGCGGGTGGATGGCCTTCAGCTCCGGCGGGGCCAGGCGGGTGGTCGCGTCGCGGCTGTAGAACTTGATCTCGTAGGGCAGGCCCAACTCTTCCAGCAGCCAGAGAATGCGCTGCGAGCGGCTTTCGTTGAGGTGGTGGACGGTGAGCATGGGGCCTCCCTGGCGTTTTCATGAGGTTAGCCGCTGCTGGTCCTCAGCGGTAAAATAATGCGGCAGGCGGCTGTGTTATGTGCGTTTGCGAGATACATACAGTGCGCCGCACAAGAATTCCGGAGAGATCGTTCATGACCGTCGCCGAGGACAGCCTGATTCTCGACGGCCTCGTCGGCCTGCTGCGCGAAGCGGCGGGTGAAGCCCATGCCTTCGTCGCCGACGCCAAGGGGGCGGTGAAGGCGAAGATCACCGCAGGCGGCAAGATCGACCGCAAGTTGGCTGACGCCGAGCAGCACGCGGTGCATGGCTTCGGCTGGTACGCCGCCTACGCCGAGTTGATGACCCAGGTCGCCGGCTGGGCCGGGGAGCTGGACGCGACCGGCCGGTTCGGCGAGACCGAGGCCCTGCTGGCCCAGCTGCTGTTCGCGGAATACAGCGCCCAGCTGATCGGCGGCATTCCGATGAACCAGGGGGAGATCGTCCGCCCCGCCGATTTGACGGCCAATCGCGAGACCATGAACCGGCTGTTTGCGCCCGCGCTGATGCGCTTCATCGCGAAGGGCGGCGGCCAGGCCGTGAAGAGCCGGGTGGCGCAGCTGGTCGCCGACGCGCGCGGCAAGGCGACGGTCGAGCACACCGGCCTCGACGAAACCTTCGAGATGATCCGCGACCAGTTCCACGGCTTCGCCGAAGAGAAAGTAATCCCCTTTGCCCACCAGTGGCACCTGAACGACGAGCTGATCCCGCTGGCGCTGATCAAGGAGCTGGGTGACTTGGGCGTCTTCGGCCTGACCATTCCCGAAGAGTACGCCGGCGCCGGCATGGGCAAGACGGCCATGTGCGTGGTCTCGGAAGAACTCAGTCGCGCCTGGATCGGCGTCGGCTCGCTGGCCACCCGCTCGGAAATCGCCGCCGAGCTCATCCTGACCGGCGGCACGGACGCGCAGAAGATCGAATGGCTGCCCAGAATCGCCAGCGCCGAGATCCTGCCGACCGCCGTATTCACCGAGCCCAACACCGGCTCGGACCTCGGCTCCCTGCGCACTCGGGCGGTGCTACAGGGCGACCAATACGTGGTCACCGGGAACAAGACCTGGATCACCCACGCCGCCCGCGCCGACGTCATGACCCTGCTGGTCCGCACCGAGCCGGACACCACCGACTATCGTGGCCTCTCCATGCTGCTGGCCCCCAAGCTGCGTGGCGACGATGACACCCCCTTCCCGACGCCGGGTATGAGCGGCGGCGAGATCGGGGTCATCGGCTATCGCGGCATGAAGGAATACGAGATCGGCTTCGACGGTTTCGCCGTGCCGGCCGCCAACCTGCTTGGTGGCACGCCAGGCCAGGGCTTCAAGCAGTTGATGGCCACTTTCGAGAGCGCCCGCATCCAGACCGCCGCCCGCGCGGTCGGCGTCGCCCAGCGGGGGCTGGAGCTGGGGCTGAATTACGCCCTCGACCGCAAGCAGTTCGGCGGCCCAATCTTCGGCTTCCCACGGGTGGCCAACAAGCTGGCGATGATGGCGGCCGAGCTGATGGGGGTGCGGCAGCTGACCTACTACGCCGCCCGCCAGAAGGACGAGGGCAAGCGCTGCGACCTCGAGGCCGGCATGGCCAAGCTGATCGCCGCCCGGGTCGCCTGGGCGGCGGCCGACAACGCCCTGCAGATCCATGGCGGCAACGGCTTTGCGATGGAATACGAGGTCAGCCGCCTGCTGGCCGACGCCCGCATCCTCAACATTTTCGAAGGCGCGGGTGAGATTCAGGCGCAGGTCATTGCGCGACGCCTGCTCGAGGACGCGAACTAGAGCATTCGTCGCCTCAGTTGAGGCAAGGAATGCTCTAGAGTCCTTGTTGGTCGCTCTCGCTGATCGGCCAAGTGATTCCACTTGGCCGGCGAACGCTCTAGAGCGCGCCAACCATCGCCGCATGGGGCCGGACGCCGGCCATGATCAGTTCGATCTGCTTGTCCATCCGTGCGG
>JBKJSF010000181.1:0-43221 GCA_046595895.1 Caulobacter sp.
TCGGACCCTTGACGATCTCATAGGGCACCATGCCCTTGTCCTTCTCGACCATCGGGTCGGAGGCGTTACGGCCGATCAGGCACTTGATGGCGAACAGCGTGTTGGAGGGGTTGGTCACCGCCTGGCGCTTGGCCGGCTGGCCGACGATGCGTTCACCGTCTTCCTGGATGCCGACCACCGAGGGGGTGGTGCGCGAGCCTTCGGCGTTCTCGATGACCTTGGGGGTCTTGCCGTCCATGATGGCGACACACGAGTTGGTGGTGCCGAGGTCAATGCCGATGATCTTGCTCATCTTGCGGTCTTTCTCCTCTTTGGCGGACGAAACCCGTGGGCCTGGAATTCCAGCACCCGAACGACTTTCTGTTCCGTCCCCTCTAGACAAAATGGCCTGACGGCCGGTTGAGAACACATCGCAAGTTTCCGCTTGGGGAAACTAACGCGTCGAGTCGCCATATGGGGAGCACACAGTCTCCCGCAAGGGCAAAACCCCATTTGCCGTGGGGCTTTGCCCGCCCCCGCGTTAGAAGTCCAGCCATGACGGTTCCCTCAGGTTTTCAACTGCTTCCGGCCGCGCTGGATGTCACGGCGCAGAAGGCCGTCGCGGAGCAGGTGCTGGACCTCCTCGAAGGGGTTCCGGCGGCCCACTACGTGACTCCTGGCGGCAAGGCGATGAGCGTGGCGATGAGCAATCTGGGGCCGCTCGGCTGGGTCTCCAACGCGGCCGGCTATCGCTATCAGGGCGCGCATCCGGAGAGCGGAAAGTCCTGGCCGCCGATCCCGCCGATCCTACTCGACCTCTGGGCCCGACATGCCGACGCAGGCGTCCCGCCGGACGCCTGCCTGGTCAACCTCTACCGCGGGAGGGCGAAGATGGGGCTGCACCAGGACCGCGACGAGGCGGACTTCCGGTTTCCGGTGCTGTCTGTGTCTCTGGGCGATACCGCCGTCTTCCGCATCGGCGGGACGACCCGGGGTGGCAGGACAGCGTCGGTGCGGCTGGCGTCGGGGGACGTCTGCCTGCTGGGCGGCGAGGCCAGGCTGGCCTTCCATGGGGTAGACAGGATCATCGCAGGCAGTTCCAGCCTGATCCCCGGCGGCGGCCGACTGAACCTCACCCTCAGAAGGGCGGGGCCCGCCTCTTGAATCCCTTTGCCCCGCGACAATCCGGCGCGTTACGGTAAGGAATAAGTTCAAGGCTGGGAGGCCTCCAATGCCGATCCTCACGCGTCCCGAGGGAACCGAACCGGGCGATCTCAACGTTTCGCGCCGCCTGCTGGGCGGGCTGTTCTTCGCCGGCTACGCCGCCGCCGCGGTTTCGGCGGACGCCGCGCCGATCACCACCGACGAGGCCGATCTCAAGACCGGCGTGGTGATGATCCCCAGTTTCGACCGCGCCATACCCGCCTACATGGCCCGGCCGGACGCCCGTGGCCGCTTCCCGACGGTGTTGGTGGTCTCCGAGGTATTTGGCGTCCACGAGTACATCCGCGACACCTGCCGGCGCCTCGCCAAGCTCGGCTATGTGGCTATTGCCCCGGACTTCTTCGTCCGCCACGGCGATCCGGCTCCGCTCACCGATTTCAGCCAGATCCGCAAGATCGTCGGGGACACGACCGACGCCGAGACGCGCGGCGACGTCGATGCGACCGTGGCCTGGCTCGACCAGCAGCGTTTCGTCGATCCCGAGCGCAAGGCCATTACCGGCTTCTGCTGGGGCGGGGCGGTGGTCTGGCTGGCCTGCGCCCGGGCGCGGGACTTCCGCTGCGGCGTGGCCTGGTACGGGCGGCTCGGGCGCCCGACGCCCGGCCAGTTCCTCGGCGAGCCGGACCGCGAATGGCCGCTGGAGAAGGCCGGGGTGCTGAAGTGTCCGGTGCTCGGGCTGTATGCCGGCAAGGACCAGGGGATTCCGCAGAAGGATGTCGACGCCATGCGCGATATCCTGGCGAGGACCAGGAAGGTCGGGTCGGATATCGTCATCTACCCGAACGCCCAGCACGGATTCCATGCCGACTACCGGGCGACGTATGACGAGGCCTCGGCGCGGGACGGCTGGACGCGGATGCTGGCCTATTTCGCGCAGCATGGGGTGGCCGGGAAGCGGTTTTAGCGGTGTGCCCTCCCTCCCCGAATTGGGGAGGGCAGACGCGCGTTGCGCGTCGGGTGGGGAAGTCGGCCACAGGCTCCCAGAGCCTACTAATCTATCAGCAAATACCGGCGGGAAGTGGTGACCCACTTCCCCACCCGGCCTGTCGCCTGCCCCTCCGCAATTCGGGGAGGGACGGAGCTACCCCCGCAGCTTGCGCGTCAGGGTTTCCAGATCCCGCGTCAGCACCGGGTCGTCCTTTTTCAGTTCCTCGATGCGGCGCACCGCATGGATCACCGTCGTGTGGTCCCGCCCGCCAAACCGCCGCCCGATGTCCGGCAGCGAGCGCGTCGTCAGCTGCTTGGCCAGCCACATCGCCGCCTGACGCGGCCGGGCGATCGCCCGGTTGCGGCGCTCGCTCAGCAGGTCGGCCTGGCGCAGGCTGTAATGCTCGGCCACCGCCTTTTGAATGTCGTCCACCGTCACCCGCTTCTCCGCCCCGCGCAGATGCGGGCGCAGGATGTTCTGGGCCTCGTCGAGGCTGACGGTGCGGATGTCCTCGCCGGCCCTGGCCAGCAGGGTGTTTAGAGCGCCTTCCAGCTCCCGCACGCTGTCGGTGAAGCGGTCGGCCAGGAACTGCAGCACCTCCGGGCGGGCCGAAGCCACGAACCCGGCCTGGCGGCCGAGCGTTTCCAGCTTGCGCTCCAGAATGCCGAGACGCAGGGTCCGGTCGGCCGGCTCCAGGCCGCAGACCAGGCCCGCCGACAGATGGCTGCGCAGGCGGGCGTCGACCTCGGTCAGGGCCGCCGGCGGCCGGTCGGCCGAGAACACCACCCGGCGGCCGTCCTCCATCAAGGCGGTCAGGGTGTGGAACAACTCCTCCTGGGACGACTGCTTGCCGCCGATGAAGTGGACGTCGTCGATCAACAGCAGGTCGGCGGCTCGCAGCTCCTCCTTGAAGGCGGCGGTCTGGCGATCCATCACGGCGCGAACGAAGGTCGACAGGAACCGCTCGGCGGTCAGGTAGATGACCTTCTTGTCCGGAGCGTTGCGCATGGCCTCCCAGGCCATGGCGTTGAGCAGGTGGGTCTTGCCGAAGCCGTAGGGGCCGTGGAAGACCACCGGGTTGAAGTGGCCATCGGCCCAGGATGCGACGCGCTTGGCGACCGCATGGGCGAACTCGTTGGCCGGGCCGGGCACGAAGGTGTCGAAGTTGAAGCGGTCCTGGAGGCCGGAATTGCGGGCGGGCCGGGCGGCCGGACCGGCGGTCGGCGGCGAGACCTGCGGCACGTCGCTGGAGACCGGCTCGGCCGTCTCGATGACATGCGGGTGCGAAGGTGGCGCTACACCGCCGGCGGTTTCGAATTCCATGCGCGACTTGAGGTCCAGGCGGCGCCCCTCGGGGTCGTTCTGGGCCCACAGTTCGGAGATACGGCGCCAGGCGTTGCGGCGAATCCAGTCCCGGGCCACGCCCGTCGGGGTGACGAGCACCGGGGCGCCGTCAGGCCCCTCGCGCAGCGCCGCCTGGGCCAGCCACGACCCGAAGTCGGCCTCGCCCATCTCCCGACGCAACGCAAGACAGGCCTTGCCCCACACCGATACCGCTGGCGCCGAAGAGGTCATGCGCTGTCCACCCGAGGTCATCATAGCCCACCGTCATTTTTCTTGTTCAGCCCCAAGATCCGAGACCTTCGCCCCCACGACGTCGGCCTCGGTTTCAGCGCACAGATCTTCCCCGGTCGCCGGATAGAGTCTATCCGTCGTCCCGCCCGTTGGCCCGAAAACTCCGGGGTGAAAAAGCGCTGAGAGACGGACCTTAGAGCCGCCGGAACGGGAGGGTCAAACGTGAAATTTGGCGCCGGACGCGGATATTTCTGTTGACTCGCGAGAGCCCCTCGCGCGGCAAGGGAAAACGTTAATCCTACCTCCGGGCACTGAGTTAATGCGTCGCGGAGGTGTGATCAGCAGGCGCACAAAAGCCGCCCGGGAATGGATCCCGAGCGGCTTTTTAAGTTCAATGAATTCAACAAACTAGATCAAAACCCCAGAAGGGCCGTCTATCTGTCGGGTAGTCGAACTAGGCGGCCGACAGCTTCTTCAGCTGGGCGTGCAGGCGCGAGACCTTGCGCGAGCCGGTGTTCTTGTGGACCACACCCTTGGTCACGGCGCGCATCAGCTCCGACTGCGCCTCGACGAAGGCGCCCTTGGCGGCTTCGACGTCGCCCGAGGTCACGGCCTCTTCGAACTTGCGCAGGAAGGTGCGGACGCGCGAACGGCGCGCCTTGTTGACTTCAGTGCGGCGTTCGATCTTGCGGATCGCTTTCTTGGCGCCGGGATTATTGGCCATGGTGCTCTCTAAAACCTTGGATACGGACAGGCGGACGGGCGTCGAGCCCAGCCGCCGTGTAATCGGAAGCGCGGCGATATACGGGAAGGGGCCGGGGTGGTCAATGCGGATTCCCTGTTCCCAGCCGCCGCCGCGCCGTTAAGCTTGGCCCCATGCATCGCCGCGCCCTGCTCCTCGTCGCCCTCGTCGTTCCGGTTTCCGTCCCCCTGGGGTCGTGCGACCTGATGACCCCTGGACCGCTGCGGATCGTCTGCGACCCTGACCTGGTCCAGGCCCTGGAGCGGGCGGCCACCGCCTGGCCGAAACGACGGGGCGCGCCCGTCCAGATCGAGAGCGACATCTCCCTGGTTCAGCTTGGTCAGCAGATGGAAGCGCTGCGTGGCGGCGTCATCGCCACCCGCGAGCCCAAACAGGCCAACCGCATCCAACGCCTCAGCCTGGCGCGACTGGAAGACCGCTGGACGCGGGACATCGACGGTGGACCGGTCTCCCTGGTCGCCACCCGCGGCGACTTCCGGGACGAGCACGAGGCCAGGAAATTCGCCAAATGGCTGGCGACGCCGGCGGCGGACCGGTTCGTGGACAGTCCCGTGCGGGCCACCCAAACCTCGACCTGACTATTTCCCCGTGAAATTCGGCTTCCGCTTTTCGACGAAGGCGGCCATGCCTTCCTTCTGGTCCTCGAAGGCGAACAGGCTGTGGAACAGGCGCCGCTCAAGCGCCACGCCGGTGGTCAGGGTGGTCTCGTAGGCGGCCTCGACCAGTTCCTTGTTCATGGCCACGGCCAAAGGCGACTGGCCGGCGATCTTCACCGCCGCGGCGAGGGCCTCGTCCAGCAGCTTGTCGGCCGGCACGACGCGAGACACCAGGCCCGAGCGCTCGGCCTCGGCGGCGTCCATCATCCGGGCCGTCAGGATCATGTCCATAGCCTTGGACTTGCCGACGAAGCGGGTCAGCCGCTGCGTGCCGCCGATGCCGGGGGCGACGCCGAGGTTAATCTCCGGCTGGCCGAACTTGGCCGTTTCCGAGGCGATGATGAAGCTGCACATCATGGCCAGCTCGCAGCCGCCGCCGAGCGCATAGCCGCTGACCGCCGCGATGATCGGCTTGCGGAAGGTTTCGATGCGCCGGGCGGCCGCGGTGAAGAAGTCCAGCTTGAACATCTCCGCATAGGTCTTGTCCGACATCTCCTTGATGTCGGCCCCGGCCGCGAAGGCCTTTTCCGAGCCGGTCAGCACCAGGCAGCGGACGCCGACGTCGGCCTCGGCGGCGTCCAGGACCTGGCCGAGTTCCGCCAAGAGCTGGCTGTTGAGGGCGTTCAACGCCTCGGGGCGGTTGAGGCGGACGAGCAGGACACCGTCGTGCGGCGTCTCGACGAGAAGGGTCTGGTAGGTCATAGGGCGGTTGTTACCCCTTTGGCCGCATCGCTCAAGGCCCCCAACACCAAAGACTGGCCGATGAACACCGCCTTCGCCCTGCACAGCTTCAACCGCGACCTGACCAACCTGTCGCTGATCAAGCACCGGCACTGGGACGGCTATCTGGTCACCGGCCAGCACTCGGGCACCCACTGGATCAAGTGGATGCTGAGCTGGGCCATGGCCCACCACTACGGGGTCGAGGGGCCGAAGTTCTATAACAACAACGACAGCAACGCCGTCATCGGCAGCCCCAAGCACCGGCTGAACCTGCCGGGCGTGCCGCGCATTGCCTCCAGCCATTCAATCCCGGCCTATGCGGTGGAGTGGCCGTGGTTGCGGGCGATCGTGCCGTTGCCGAAGTACGGCGTGGTGGTGCGTGACGTGCGCGACGTGCTGATCTCCAACTACGAGAAGTGGAAGGAGAAATACGCCGTCCCCTTCGAGACCTATGTGGCCGGCGATCCCTGGGACAAGGCCTATGTGGTCGATGTCTGGTGGTACATCCGCTTCATGAACCGCTGGGGCTCGGTGCAGAGGCGCTACCCGGCCGAGACCCTGGTCCTGAAGTACGAGGACTTCCAGCGCGACACCGCCGGCTCGCTGGACCGGCTGGCACGGCACCTGGGCGTCGTCCTGCCGGCCGAGGCCATCGCCGCCGGGGTCAAGGCCGGGACCAAGGAAAACATGCTCGAATTCCAGAACCCCAACGCCACCGGCAAGGGTGTCCGCCCCGACGGCCAGGGCGACACCGTCTGGACGCCGCAGGCCGAGGCGGTGCTGAAGGCCATCCTGCGCGAGCACCTGAAGTATGACTTCGGGTATGATTTCGGGGTCTGAATCCAAAACTCCCCGCCCTTGGGGCGGGGTGGCTTTGGCGAGCGCTGCAAGCGAAGCCAAACCGGGGCGGGACTTCCACCGGCGGAGGTGAGCTCTGTCAGCCGCCGTTGATGTGTAAGGGAACTCGCTAATCACCCACCGCCGGTGGGCCCGCCTCCTGGGCCGTCGCTCGCGCTCCGAACCGGTCCTCCGCCCAAAGGGCGGAGAGTTGTCGCGCGCTGCCCTACTTCTGGCACTTCGGACAATAGAAGGTCGATCTTCCCGCCTGCACCACCCGCGCGACGGTTCCGCCGCAGCCCGGTGTCGGACAGGGTTCGCCCTCGCGGTCATAGACGCGGAAGCGGTGCTGGAAGTAGCCCAGCGCCCCGTCGGCGGCGGCGAAGTCGCGTAAGGTGGAGCCGCCGACCTCGACCGCTTCGGCCAGCACGTCCTTGATGGCGGCGGCCAGCAGCGGGATGCGCTTTTTCGTGATCGACCCGGCCGGTTTCAGCGGCGACACGCCTACCCGGTGCAGGGCCTCGGACACATAGATGTTGCCAAGCCCGGCGACGGTCCGCTGGTCGAGCAGCAGCGTCTTGGGCCCCTGTTTGCGGCCGGCGAAAGCCTTGATCAGGGTGTCGGCGGTAAAGTCCGGGCCCAGCGGCTCCGGCCCCATGCCCGCGAACCAGGGGTGGCTGTCCAGCTCCGCCGCCGGGATCAGGCTCATGAAGCCGAACCGGCGTGGGTCGTAGTAGGTCACCATCGCGCCGGTCTCGGTCTCGAAGATGACGTGGGCGTGCTTGGGGTCGGGGGTGGCGGCGCGCTCGAATTCTCCTGGCGTGTAACCGTCGATCTCGAACCGCCCGGTCATCCCCAGGTGCATGACCAGCACATCCCCCCGGTCCAGCCGGCCGAGCAGGTATTTGGCCCGCCGGTCCAGCCGCTGGATGGTCGCGCCGGTCAGCCGCTGGACGAAGCCGTCGGGGAACGGAAAGCGCAGGTCGGGCCGCAGCTGCTGCACGCGGACCAGGCGATGGCCCTCCAGGGTGGGGGCCAGGCCCCGCCTTACAGTCTCGACTTCGGGAAGTTCAGGCATGCGGCCCCTGACTTTGTCGCGCATCGGGCGGCGGAACCGGTAGCCACTTCCGCCTGATGCGCTTCCGCTAGCGCGCTCACCGCGCCCGGTCTATGGACAAACCCATGAGCGAACAGCGCGCCACCTTCGGTTTCCGCGATGTCGACCCAGCCGAGAAGGCGGGTCTGGTGCGGGGCGTCTTCGACAAGGTCGCCGGCAAGTACGACCTGATGAACGACCTGATGAGCGCCGGTGTCCACCGCCTGTGGAAGGACGCCACGGCCGCCCGCCTCAACCCCCAGCCCGGCGAGGTCATCCTCGACCTGGCCGGCGGCACCGGCGACATGGCCCGGCGGTTCTCGAAGATGGCCCGCGCCGCCCAGCTCCGCCGCGGGGGCGCCGACGCGACCGTTCACGTGCTCGACTACAATGCCGAGATGATCGCCGCCGGCATCGAGAAGGGCGGCGAGCCGGAGATGACCTGGGGCGTCGCCGACGCCATGCGCCTGCCGCTGCCCGACGCGTATGCAGATGCATGCTGCATCAGTTTCGGCATCCGCAATGTCACCGACGTGTCCACCGCCCTGCGCGAGGCGCGGCGGGTGCTCAAGCCCGGCGGCCGCTTCCTCTGCCTGGAGTTTTCGCGGCCCGTCAGCGAGGCCCTGCGCAAGGGCTATGACCTGTGGAGCTTCAAGGCCATCCCGGCCATCGGCGAGTGGATCGTCAATGATCGGGAGAGCTACCAGTACCTGGTCGAAAGCATCCGCCGTTTCCCGGACCAGGAGACGTTCGCGGGTATGATCCGCGACGCCGGCTTCTCACGCGTCACCTACACCAACCTCACCGGCGGCGTCGCCGCCCTACACCAGGGCTGGGCGATCTAGCCATGGCGAGCCTGGCGGCCTTGGGCCGGTTGATCGGGACGGGCTGGGCCCTCATGCGGGCCGACGCCCTGCTGCCGCGAGAGATCGACAGTCTGCTGCCGCCGTCCGCGAAGTTCGCGGCCTTCTTCCTGCGGCTGCCGGCCGGTGGCGCGGCCCGCAAGGGCCGGCCCGGCGAGCGGCTGGCGCGGGTGCTGGAGGCGCAGGGCCCCGTGGCCATCAAGCTTGGCCAGTTCCTCGCCACCCGGGCCGACATCTTCGGAGCGCCGTTCGTCGAGGACCTGGCCCATCTGCGCGACAAGCTCAGCCCCTTCCCGACGGCGCAGGCGCGGGCGGAGGTCGAGCGCTCCCTTGGCCGGCCGATCGGCAGCCTGTTCTCAAGTTTCGGCGAGGCGGTGGCCGCCGCCTCCCTGGCCCAGGCCCATGAGGCGGTGCTGCTCGACGGCCGCAAGGTGGCGGTCAAGGTGCTGCGCCCCGGCGTCGAGATCCGCGCCGCCCGCGACAGCGCCGCCCTGCGGCTGGCCGCGCGCTGGGCCCATGCGATGGTCCCGCCGGCCCGGCGGCTGGAGCCGCGCGCCTTCGTCGAGATCGTCATCCGCGCCCTCGAACTGGAACTCGACCTTCGATTCGAGGCGGCGGGGGCCGATGAACTGCGCGAGGTCATGGCCCGCGACGCCTTCATGGCCACGCCGGCCATTATCTGGGACGGGGTGGCCAAACGGGTGCTGACCCAGGAGTGGGCGGGCGGCCGGCCGCTGTCGTCGACGGAAGCCCTCGCGGATCCGGCCTTCAACCGGCGCGAGCTGGCCGACAATCTGATTCGCGCCTTCCTCTCCCAGGCCCTCGACCACGGCGTCTTCCACGCCGACCTGCATGAGGGGAACCTGTTCGTCAGCCCCCCGGCGGGCCTGACCGCCATCGATTTTGGCATCATCGGCCGGATTGGACCGATGGAGCGGCGGTTCCTGGCCGAGATTCTCTTCGGCTTCCTGACCCGCGACTACGCCCGCGTCGCCGACATCCATTTCGAGGCCGGCTATGTGCCGGAGAGCCAGGACCGGGGCGCCTTCGCCCAGGCGCTGCGGGCCGTCGGCGAGCCGGTGTTCGGACGCAGCGCGTCACAGGTGTCGATGGGTCGGCTGCTGGCCCAGCTGTTCGAGATCACCGCCTTGTTCGACATGCATCTGCGGCCTGAACTGGTGCTGTTGCAGAAGACCATGGTGACGGTGGAGGGCGTCGCCCGGGGCATCGACCCGGAGCACGACCTGTGGGCGGCGGCCGATCCGATTGTGCGCCGCTGGATCGCTAGGGAGCTGTCGCCGGCGGCCAAGGTCCGCGAACTGGCGGCGGAAGTTCATCGGGCGGCGCGGGCGATTGTAAAACTGGCGGAGGGCGCGCCGCCGAAGACGGTGGTGACGCTGGAGGAAAGCCCGTCGAAGCTGTTGTGGTTCGCCATCGGCGCGGCGGTGTCGGGCGTGGCGCTGCTGCTGGCGGTGGTGTTGAGGTAGACGAAGACGGGCGCTGACGTCCCTCCCCGAATTTGGGGAGGGCAGACGCGCGTCGCGCGTCGGGTGGGGAAGTCGGCTACCGGCGGGACGGTTGAAGGCTCAACGCCTCATAGACCGCATCGACAACGCTCGACATGTGCTCATCGAGCGTTTGGTTCTGAAAGCGCAAAACCCGAAATCCCCACCGCATCAATGCATGGTCGCGGTCCGCGTCGTGCTTCATCGCCTCCTCGGTCCCATGGCTCGGGCCATCGAGTTCGATGACAAGCATGCGGTTTAGGCAGACGAAATCGAGATAGTAGCCGCGGTAGGGTGCCTGCCGTCGGAATCGGTATCCCTCGGCCCGCAGGGTCTTCAACCAGCTCCACATCTTCGCCTCATGGCGGGTGAGGTTGGCGCGCAGTTCTCTTGCCCTCGCGAAGGAGGGACGAATTTGTCTCTCGCTCATGGCAGTTCCCCACCCGACGCGCTGCGCGCGTCTGCCCTCCCCAAATTCGGGGAGGGACGGCGCGCCGGCCCCGTCGGTGCTCTCCGCTTAGCCTTCGTTGTCGGAGCCTTGGCGTTGACGCCGCCGCCCGGCTTCCGGCCGGGCCTTGGCTTCTTCCCAGTACGCCGCGCCTTCCTCCGGCTTGAACATCGTCCTCGGCACGCCGTCGGTCGTCGCCGCCGCGAAGGTGTTGCTCCTGGCGTCGTACATGATCTTGCCGCGTTGGCGGTTGATCACCTCGGTCCCCTTCGGCGGCTTGCTGACGAAGGCCTGGGCCTTGCGGGCGTAGTCCTCGACGGTGGCGGCGCCGAAGTCCTTGCCGTTGCGGGCGAACTGCCTTTCCGCCGCCTCCTCGGCCGTCAGGCGGCGATTGGCGGCCCACATCGGCTTGCCGTCCAGCATCGGGGCGGGGCGGGTTCTGGGGTCGATCTTGGGCGCCTCGGCTCTGTCGGCCGAAGCGGTCCGGTCCGGATCGGCCTTCGCCGCCGGCGCCCCAGCCCCGGCCTGGTCTCGCGAGGGTTTACTGGCGGGGCCGCCGTCACATGCGGCGAGGGCGAAAGCAGCGGCCAGGACGGCCGTGGCGGTCAAAAGGTGGCGCACGTCGGATCTCCACTGGGATAGCGTTGTTCTCAACAAAGATCAAAACGTGAACGTTGTCGAGTCCTGTTTGGCGAACGCCGCAAAGCCGCTAGGAAGCAGGTTCGAAACTAAGGAGCGCAGGGCTTTGAGCGAGAAGCGGGTATTGCTGATCGTCGGCGGCGGCATCGCCGCCTACAAGACGCTGGAGCTGACCCGGCTCCTGCGCAAGGCGGGGATCGGCGTGCGGCCGATTCTGACCAGGGCCGGGGCCGAGTTCGTCACCCCCCTGTCGCTGGCGGCCCTGGCCGAGGACAAGGTCTACAGTGAGCTCTTCTCCCTGACCGACGAGGCGGAGATGGGCCATATCGAGCTGAGCCGCTCAGCCGATTTGGTGGTCGTCGCCCCGGCCACCGCCGACCTGATGGCCAAGGCGGCCAGCGGACTGGCCGGCGATCTGGCGTCCACCACCCTGCTGGCCACCGACAAGCCGGTGCTGATGGCCCCGGCCATGAATGTGCGGATGTGGGAGCACG
This sequence comes from Caulobacter sp., assembly GCA_046595895.1. Lineage (GTDB taxonomy): Bacteria > Pseudomonadota > Alphaproteobacteria > Caulobacterales > Caulobacteraceae > Caulobacter. The sequence goes on from JBKJSF010000181.1 coordinate 11,731, forward strand.
CCGCCACCCGCCGCAACCTGGCGACCCTGAAGGCCGACGGGGTATCATTCGTTGGCCCCGACGAGGGGGCCATGGCTTGCGGGGAGTATGGCGAGGGCCGCATGGCCGAGCCGGCCGCCATCTTCGACGCCATCCTGGGGATGCTCGAGGGCGGGCCGCTGAAGGGCAAGCACGTGCTGGTCACCGCCGGGCCGACGGCCGAGGCGCTCGATCCGGTGCGGGTGCTGACCAACCGCTCCAGCGGCAAGCAGGGGTTCGCCATCGCCGGCTCCCTGGCCCGGCTGGGGGCGCGGGTGACCCTGATCGCCGGGCCGGTCAGCCAGCCCACCCCGGCCGGCGTCAGCCGCATCGACATCGAGAGCGCCCGCGAGATGCTGGCCGCCTGTCAAAGCGCGTTGCCGGCCGACGCCGCCGTCTGTGTCGCCGCCGTCGCAGACTGGCGGCCGGACGAGGCGTATCGCGTCAAGCTGAAGAAGGGCAAGGAGGGTCCGCCGGTCCTCACCCTGGTCGAGAACCCCGACATCCTGGCCACCCTGGCGGCCCGCACGCCGCGGCGGCCAAAGGTCGTGGTCGGCTTCGCGGCCGAGACCAACGATGTCGAAAAGCACGCCACGGCCAAGTTGACCCGCAAGGGCTGCGACTGGATCGTCGCCAACGATGTCACCCAGCCTGGGGTCATGGGCGGGGCGGAGAACACCGTGATGATCGTCAGCAAGGCCGGCGTCGAGCGCTGGGACCGGGCCGGCAAAGATGAGGTGGCGATGAAGATCGCCCGGCGTATCGCCGAGGATCTGGCCTAGAAGGACGTTAAGTGACCCCGACCATACCCGTCGTTCAGCTGGCCCACGCCCAGGGTCTGCCGCTGCCCGCCTACGAAACCGCCCTGGCCGCCGGCATGGACCTGCGGGCCGCGGTCGCCGACGAAGCGCCTCTGACCCTGGCCCCGATGGCCCGGGCCATGGTCCCGACGGGCCTGTCGTTCGCCGTGCCCCCCGGTTTTGAAGCTCAGGTACGGCCGCGCTCGGGGCTGGCGGCCAAGGCGGGCATCACCTGCCTCAACTCACCGGGCACAATCGACGCCGACTATCGCGGCGAGGTGAAGGTGATCCTGATCAATCTGGGTGAGGAAGACTTCGTCATTCGAAGAGGCGAACGCATCGCCCAGCTTGTCATCGCTCCGGTCGTGCAGGCGCAGTGGACGGCGGTAGACACATTGGAAGACACCGCGCGCGGCGCGGGCGGCTTCGGCTCAACCGGCGCTGGTTAGCCCGGAAGGCTGTTCAGGCCGACCGCCAGATACCCCAGGAATCCCGTCGCAAAGAAGGCGCCGGCGATCCACAGCAGGGGCTTGATGAAGCCCGAAGGCTGATGTGCGGTCGTTTGCATGACGTAACGGCTCTTGTCCAAGAGGGACCGGGGTTCGTACGCAGAACTCGCGGGCAGGGGATAAGTTGCTGCTGCCGCCTGAACGGACCATGACATGATTCGCCTCCCGATTGATCTGGCTATCGAACAGCTCGCGCGACGCTTGAGTGAAACGCCTCCCGCGCGCCTGTTCGTCCCCTTCGGACCGGGCGAACCGCTCGGTTTTCGGGAGGTGGTTAAGAGTACGGACGGCTGGCCCGAGCGGATGTGTTTCGTCGGGGCCCCGATCCCCGGCATCAACCGGACCGACTGGTCGGCCCTGCGCGATGGGGCGACCGCGGAGGGTATCTTCGTCTCGGCCGACTGGCGTGCCGCCTTCGAGGCCGGGCGCTACGCCTTGCGGCCCCTGACCTGGTTCCAGACCTATGCGTGGCTGGGAACCACTCCCCTCGACGCCGCGGTCTTTCAGGTCAGCCCGCCGGACGCCGACGGCATGGTGACCTTGAGCGTCGCCAGCGATCTCGCCCCCGCCGTCATGGCCCGCCGCGAGGTCTTCAAGCTGGCGTTGGTCAATCCGAACCTTCCGGCGGTGAACGGTCCGCGCTGGCCCTTGGCGGCCTTCGACCTGGTCGCCGACGACGACAGCGCCGTGCTCGACTACGAGGCAGGCGACCTCGACCCGGCCTTCGAGGTCATCTCCCGCCATATCGCCAACATCGCCCCGGACGGCGCCAGCCTGCAGTTCGGGGTCGGCAAGGCCGGGGTCGCGGCGCTGAAAGGGCTGCGGGGCCGCAAGGGCCTGAAGATCCATTCGGGCATGGTCACCGACCCGCTGGTCGAACTGCTCGACGAGGAGGTCGTCGACAGTGTGGTCACCGGCCTCGCCGCCGGCACGGCCCGCCTGCGCGAGCGGCTGACCGACCCGCGCATCCGCTTCGCCGACAGCGGCCACACCCACGACATCGCCGTGCTGGCCGCCATCCCCCGGCTGGTCGCCGTCAACTCGGCCTTGGAGATCGACCTCTTCGGCCAGGCCAACGCCGAGTTCCAGGGCGGCCGCCAGGTCAGCGGCATCGGCGGCCTGACGGACTTTCTGCGCGGCGCACGCGTCAGCGAAGGCGGCTTGCCCATCCTCGCCCTGCCGGCCTCCGCCAAGGGCGACAGCATCAGCCGCATCGTGCCCCGTCTGTCGCCCGGCGTGGTCAGCGTGCCCCGCGCCGACATCGGCCTGGTGATCACCGAACACGGCGTCGCCGACCTGCGGGGGCGGACACTCGACGAGCGGGCCCAGGGCCTGATCGGGGTTGCCAGCCCGGCTCATCGGAACAGCCTGTCGAACGCCTGGGATGAAATGCGGCGCGGACTCTGACTTGCCCGGCGCCTTGCGCCGGCCCACAACGGACCGACAGTTGCGTGGGAGTGAACGTGCGAAGTCTTCCGATTGCTGCGGCCTGCGGTCTGCTGCTGTTCGCCGGGGCATCGGTTGCGGCGTCCCCGGCCCGGGCGGACCTGTTGGCGCGGCTTCAGGCGGCGCAGCCGCCGAAGGCCGAGGGTCTGCTGTTCGTTGAATTGCGCGCGCTGGTGCGGGGCGACGCCCTCAGGCAGGCCAACCCCGGTCGGGAGGCGCAGTTGGCGCCCTTGCTGGATGATTTCGCTCTCGGCGCCCGGCGCCTGATCACGGACGAGGCCGTGCTGGCGGCCTCGATGAGGCAGGTCGACACCAGCCTGACCGGCGATGAGATCAGCCACGTCATCGCCGTCTACGAGAGCCCGGCATACCGTCGCATGTTCAGCGGGGGATCGAGTGACGAGGCGATGGCGACAGCGATCGCGCTGATGGAAGACCCCGTGTTCGAGAAGTTCACGGACGCCGCGATGGCCGGGACCATGGCGCTGCTCGACAGCCGTCCCGTAAGCGACGGCATGGCCGCCTGTGACGACGCCCTGTTCAAGGGGGCCGAGCGCGCCGGTCTGAAGGTGACCTGAACGGAACATAACGCCCGCTTCCAAACCCGTTCAGGTGTCCGGCGCCATAACCCTCCTCAACGACCCGGGACATTCCCGGTTCGCGCTTTTCTTGAGTAGAACAGACCATGCAAGCGCACAGCAAGATCGCCAAAGTTGGCTTGGCCATGACCCTCGCCGCCACGCTCGGCGTCGCCGCCGCGCCGGTGGCCGCCTCGGCTCAGCCGAACGGTATCATCGGCTGCTCGGCGCCCGGCAAGAAGCAGGAAGGCGGAGCCGTTCTCGGCGCCATCCTGGGCGGCCTGATCGGCTCCAAGGTGGCCAAGAACGAGCAGACCGCCGGTGTGGTGGTCGGCGCGGGCCTGGGCGCCGTCGCCGGCAGCGCCATCGGCTGCCAGGCTCAGAAGAAGGAAGCCGTGAGCAGCGGGAGCTATGTCTCCGGCGGCTACCGCATCGCCAACTACGTGCAGCCCGCCAGTTTCCAGAAGGCCGGCGGCCGGTTCTTCGCCACCTCGACCGTCAACCTGCGCTCGGGCCCCAGCACGAACGCCGGCAAGGTCGGCAAGCTGGCCCGCGGCGAGACCTTCACCGCCATGGCCTACGCCAGGCGCGGCGAGTGGGTCCTGGTCAGCCGGAACGGCGTCGGCGTGGGCTATGTGAGCGGCGCCTATGTCCGCCCGACCGGCTACCAGAACGTCAGCTGGTAGAAGGCAGGGGCAAGTCCTGACAGAGAGCGGCCGGTTTTCGATGGAAACCGGCCCCTTCTTCATGCCCGGATGCTCGTGTTGGGGAATAATCGTCTTCGCTGTTGACGTTGACGTAAGCGGGACATATCGTCTGACCCAAGGGCATCCAAGAACGCCAACGTCAGGGAGAGTCACCATGCCTATGGAACTGCGCCGCCCCGAGCGGACCTTCACCATCCGCCAGCTCTGCACCGAGTTCAAAGCCACCCCGCGCGCCCTGCGCTTCTATGAGGACAAGGGCCTGTTGACCCCGGCCCGCGACGGGATGAACCGGGTCTACAGCTACAAGGACCGGGCCCGGCTGATCCTCATCCTGCGCGGCAAGCGCGTCGGCCTGTCGCTGCAGGAAATCCGCGAGATCCTCGAGCTCTATGACGAGGGCGACGAGGCGGCGCACCAGAACGCCCACTCCTTAAAGAAATTCCGCGAGAAGATCATCGTGCTGGAGCGCCAGCGTGAGGACATCGACGGCGCCATCCAGGAGCTCCACGCGGCCTGCGAGCGCCTTGAGAAGCACCTCGCCGAAAAACGCCCCGACCTGCTGCCCAAGGCGGCCGACTACGACCAGGTGCTGCGCGCCCGGCTTGACGGCCATGCCGAACTGGCGATGGGCAAGTAGCCCACCAAAGCTTCCACAGTTCAGGGGACCGGTTCGCGCCGGTCCCCGCTTTGCGTTTCAAATCCACCCTTAGACCTACGGACCAGCCATGGCCTACCAACCCCCGGTGCGCGACCACGTCTTCCTGCTCGAGGATGTGCTGAAGATCGACCAGTACGCCGAGCTGCCGGCCTTCGCCGACGTTTCGATGGACGTGGTCAAGGCGATCATCGAGGAGGCCGGCAGGTTCACCGGCGAGGTGCTGGCGCCGCTCAACTCGGTCGGCGACAAACAGGGCTGCACCTGGCGCCAGGACAACACGGTCACCACCCCGGCCGGGTTCAAGGAAGCCTACAAGCAGCTGTGCGAAGGCGGCTGGACGGGCCTCGGCTCCGACCCGACCTACGGCGGCCAGGGGCTGCCGCACGTGGTCAACCTCAGCTTCAGCGAGATGTCGTCGAGCGCCAACATGGCGTTTTCGATGTACCCGGGCCTGGCGCACGGGGCCTATTCGGCCATCCACACCGGCGGCACCGACGAGCAGAAAGACCTCTACCTGCCCAAGATGGTCAGCGGCGAATGGACCGGCACCATGAACCTGACCGAGCCGCATTGCGGCACGGACCTGGGCCTGCTGCGGACGAAGGCCGTGCCACAGGCGGACGGCAGCTATCGCATCACTGGCCAGAAGATCTGGATCTCGGCCGGCGAGCACGACATGGCCGACAACATCATCCATCTGGTGCTGGCCCGCATCGAGGGCGCGCCGGCCGGGGTCAAGGGCATCAGCCTGTTCATCGTGCCGAAGTTCCTCCCCAACGCCGAGGGCGGCGTGGGGATGCGCAACGAGGGCGTCAAATGCGCCGGCCTCGAAGAGAAGATGGGCATCCACGGCAACGCCACCTGCGTCATGGCCTATGATGACGCATCAGGCTTCCTGATCGGCGAGGAGAACGCCGGACTGCGCATCATGTTCGTGATGATGAACGAGGCCCGTATCGGGGTCGGCATGCAGGGTCTCGCCCAGGCAGAGGCAGCCTACCAGGCCGCCGCCGAGTTCGCCAAGGACCGCCTGCAGGGCCGCTCGTTGACCGGCCCGAAGAACCCGGGCGGCCCGGCCGACCCGATCATCGTCCATCCCGACGTGCGCCGCATGCTGCTGGATTCGAAGGCCATCATCGAAGCCGGCCGCGCCTTCCTGTTCTGGACCGCCCTGCAGGGCGACCTCAGCCACGGCCATCCGGACGAAGCGGTGCGCCAGAAGGGCAGCGACTACATGGGCCTGCTGACGCCGGTCCTCAAAGGCTATCTGACCGACAAGGGTTTCAAGGTCTGCGTCGACTCCATGCAGGTGTTCGGCGGCTCGGGCTTCACTGAGCACTTCCCGGCCAGCCAGTACCTGCGCGACTGCCGCATCGCCCTGATCTACGAGGGCACCAACGGCGTGCAGGCGCTCGACCTGGTCGGCCGCAAGCTGGCGGCCAACGGCGGCAGGGCGGTGATGAGCTTCTTCGCCGAGGTCGATGCCTACATCGAGGCCAACGCGGGCGACGCGGGGATGAAGCCCTATCTCGACGGCCTGGCCACCGTGAACGCCCAGCTCCAGGAGGCCACCATGTGCCTGATGGAGAACCGCCTGGCCAACCCAGACAACGCCGGCGCCGCCTCGACCGACTACATGCACCTGTTCGGCATCACGGGCCTGGCCTTCATGTGGGCGCAGATCGCCAAGGCGGCCCTCGCCAAGGGCGACGCCGACCCGTTCTATTCGAGCAAGCTGGTCGTCGGCCGCTACTTCGTCGAGCGGATCATCCCGGAAGGGACCTCTCACCTGGCCAAGCTGAAGACCGGTTCCGCCACCCTGATGCAACTCCCCGCCGAGGCTTTCTGATCGATGCCCGCCGCCCTGCAAGTCGAGCGCACTCCGTCCCTGGCCGAAGAGGACATCGTCATCTTCGAGGATGCCGTCGCCCGGTTCTTCACCGACCACGCGCCCGAATCGCGGGTGGCCAGGTGGCGTGAGGACGGCGTCGTCGAGCGGGCGCTGTGGAACGAGGCGGCCGAGGCGGGCCTCTGCTGCCTGTCGATCCCGGAGGAATACGGCGGCATGGGCGGCGACTACCGCCATGAAGTCATCCTCATGGAACAGCTCGGCGCCAAGGGGGTCGACGGCTTCGGCCTATCGCTGCACAACGCCATCGTTGCGCCGTACATCTACCACTACGGCACCGAGGAGCAGCGCCGCCGCTGGCTGCCCGGCCTGGCCGACGGGACCTTCGTCGGCGGCATCGCCATGACCGAGCCCGGCGCGGGTTCGGACCTGCAGGGCATCAAGTCGACGGCGATCCTGACCGGCAATGAGTACGTCATCAACGGCTCCAAGACCTTCATCACCAACGGCCAGACCGCCAACCTGATGATCGTGGTGGCCAAGACCGACCCGGCCCAGGGGGCCCGCGGCACCTCGCTGGTGGTTGTCGAGACCGACGGGACGCCGGGCTTCGAACGCGGCCGCAACCTCGACAAGCTGGGCATGGAGGCCGCTGACACCTCGGAGCTGTTTTTCACCGATGTCCGCGTGCCGGCCACCAACGTGCTGGGCGGCGACGAGGGCCAGGGCTTCTTCCAGCTCATGGGCCAGCTGCCGCAGGAGCGGCTGAACATCGCCATCCAGGGCATGGCCACCATCGAGCGGGCGCTGGAGCTGACCATCGACTACGTCAAGCAGCGCAAGGCCTTCGGCAAGGCGATCATCGACTTCCAGAACACCCAGTTCGTGCTGGCCGAATGCAAGACGGAGGCGACCGTCGCCCGGGTGTTCGTCAACGACTGCATCGAGAAGCACCTGAAGGGCAAACTCGACGCGGCGACGGCTTCGATGGCCAAGTACTGGGTCACCGACCTGGAAAACACCATCGTCGACCGCTGCCTGCAGCTCTACGGCGGCTTCGGCTACATGGCCGAATACCCGATCGCCCACATGTACCGTGACAGCCGGGTGCAGCGGATCTACGGCGGCGCCAACGAGATCATGAAGGTCCTGATCGCCAGGACGCTTTAGCGGCGGCAGGAGGAGGAAGGCGTGATTGATCACCTGTCCCTTTCGGTAAGGAATCTGACCGCCTCAGCGGCCTTCTATGAGGCCGTGCTCGCACCCCTGGGCTATCTCCGCCTCGTCGAACGCGAAGCCACCATCGGTTTTGGCAAGCGCTACCCAGAGATCTGGCTGAACCATCGGCCTGGCCGCGTCCCCGAGCCCGGCGACACCGGCCTGCACATCTGCCTTCGGGCCCGCGATCAGGCCAGCGTACAGGCCTTCCACCGGGCCGCCCTCGACCATGGCGGGGCCGATGACGGCCCGCCCGGGCCTCGTCAGGCGGCGATGACCGGCTACTATGCAGCCTTCATCAAGGACCTCGACGGCAACCGGCTCGAGGCCGCCACCTTTCCCCCAATCTCCGACTAACTGGAGACCGCCTGATGGCCAGCTACACCGCCACCGTCGACTGGGCTCTACAGCCCGGCGAGGACTTCATCGCCGGCCAATACAGCCGCAAGCACACGGTCTCCTTCGACGCCGGCATCACCATTCCGGCCTCGGCCTCGCCGCATGTGGTGCCGCCTCCCTGGTCGGCCGCCGACGCCATTGATCCCGAGGAGATGTTGGTCGCCGCGATCTCCAACTGCCACATGCTGAGCTTCCTGTGGGTGGCCGGCCGGGCGGGGTTTTCGGTCCTCAGCTACCACGACGAGGCCGAGGGGGTGATGCGCAAGAACCCCGAGGGCAAGATCGCGGTGACCCGGGTCGCGCTGCGCCCGGCCATCGTCTTCGACGGCAGCCAGCCGACGCCGGAGGAGCTCGACCGCCTGCATCACGAGGCCCACGAGGTCTGCTACATCGCCAGCTCGGTGAAGACGCAGATCGTGGTCGAAAGGCCCTGACCGCGGTCATTTCCCCAAATTAGGTCATTAACCAAACGACGATCGGCGTTCTTTCACTGAGTCTTAGGAAGCTTCGGCCCACTGTCCCTGGATGTCAGGGGAAGAAACCATGTCCGCCGCGGACGCCGGTGATCGTTTCGGCATCGCGGGTGTCCTCGCCACCCGGCGAAAACACATGCCGATCCGGCTGATGACCGCGGTCGGCGTCGCCGCCGGCCTGCAGCTGGCCTTCGGCTGGGCCTGGGTCTGGGCCTGGGCGGCGCTTTACGTGAGCGCTCAGGGACTGGACCATTTCACCGGCGAGCAGCTGCTCAAGCGCCGAATCGACACCCCGTTCCAGGCGGCCCGCGTGTCGCTGATCACTTTCCTGCCCTCTTCCATCGCCTTCGGCGCCCTCGCGCCGGTGCTGTGGCAGGGCATCGACCGTTACGGCCCAGCCCTGGCGATGATCGTCATCGCCACCGCCATGACCAACCTGATCGCCATCTGCCGCGGCAGCCGCATCGCCTTCGCCGCGGGCTGTCTGCCCTATGGCCTCTACCTGCTGGTCCTGCCGCTGCTCGACATCGCCACTGCCCCGGGACCGCTGGTCTCGACGATGATGATCGCCGTCGGTCTGGTAATTCTCAATATCATCGGCGCCTGGCTGACGACGGAAGAGGCTCGCAAGCTCTCCGACGACGCTCGCGCCGAGGCCGAGCTGCGTCGCAATGAGGCAGAGGCGGCCACCCGGGCCAAGAGCGCCTGGGTCGCCATGATCAGCCACGAACTGCGCACCCCGATCAGCGCTATCCTTGCCGGCGCCGCCGACGCCGAGCGCGCGGGCCATGCCCAGGGCCGGCTTATCGGCGAGGCCGGGCGGATGATGACCACCCTGCTCGACGACATGCTCGACCTCTCCAAGCTGGAAGCCGGCCGGATGAGCGTCGAGGCCGTCGATTTCGACCTGCGCGCCGCCGTGGTCGACGCCGTCCGCGCCTGGCGACCGCATGCCCGCGCCAAAAGCCTACGCTTGCGCGTTCGCGGGGCCCGTCATCTGCCCGGCTGGGTCAGCGGAGATCCGACCCGCATGCGGCAGGTGATCAACAACCTGCTGTCCAACGCCCTGAAGTTCACCAAGGAGGGCTGCGTCACCCTGCAGCTGGCCGGTGCGCCGAATGCGGACGGGACCTTCGCGGTGACCATCGCCGTCGATGACACCGGCCCCGGCATGACGCCCGAGCAGCTGGACCGCCTATTCCTGCCCTTCGAACAGCTGGGCGCCCAGACGGCCCGCACCCACGGCGGCACCGGCCTTGGCCTGATGATCAGCCGTGAGCTGGCCCGGCTGATGGGCGGCGACATCACCGCGGTCAGCGCCCCGGGTGAGGGCGCCGTCTTCACCCTGTCGCTGACCCTGCCCGCCGCCGAGACCCCGGCCGCCGTCCAGGCGCCCCAGGCCGTCCAAGCCCGGGTGCTGGTCGTCGACGACCACGCCGTCAACCGCCAGGCCATCGGCCTGGTGCTGGCCCCGCTGGGCATCGTTCCGGAGACCGCGTCTTCGGCCGAGGAAGCGCTTGAACGGTTGGCCATCGAGTCCTTCGATGTCGTGCTGATGGACGTCTACATGCCCGACATGGACGGCCGCGAAGCGACCCGCCAGCTGCGGGCCATGAAGGGCCCCAACCAGATCATCCCGGTCATCGCCATCACGGCCTCGGCCACGGCCCGCGACTGGGAAGCCTGCCTCGCGGCGGGGATGACCGGCCACGTCGCCAAGCCCATCGAACCCGCCCAGCTTTACGCGGCGCTGGAAATAGCGCTGTCGGGCGCTCAGCGCGAAGCGGCGGCGGCGGCCTGAAGCACGGCCTCAAGGCGGCCCCGCAAAGTCGCCTCGTCCTTCATCTCGCACTCCCACACCGTCTCGACCCGCCAGCCGGCCGCCTGCAGCGCCGCGCGGCTGGCGACATCCCGCTCGCGGTTACGCCCAATCTTGCGCTGCCAGTAGTCGTGGTTGGACTTGGGCGCCCGCGCCCCCCGGGCGCAGTCATGGCCATGCCAGAAACAGCCGTGGACGAAGATCGCCAGCCGCCGCCCGGCCATGACGATGTCAGGCTTGCCGGGCAGGTCGCCCCGATGAAGCCGATAGCGGGCGCCGAGTGTGGTAAGCAGCCGGCGGACCTTCAACTCGGGCGCGGTGTCACGTCCCTTGACCCGCCGCATGACGGCCGAGCGCTTCTCCGGACTGTAGACGTCCGTCCGGGCGGGGGTCACCGGCGGGGTCTGCCGCGCGCCGCCCTCTCGTAATCTCTCACGGAGAACTGGGGCGCCAGCATGGCCCCTGTGGTCAGCCGGCCTTCGCTGGCGTTGGCCAGCACGACCGTTGTCCGCCCCTGCTCGTATGTGATGGCGCTGCAGGACGTTGTCGTGATCTGCTGAACCACACGAACAGCGGCGGGCCGCCCCTTGAGTGTACGCCTCACCCGAAACCGGGTCTCGATCCAGCCTTTGCGGCCGGGAATCGCCCGCGTACCCATCGCCCGCCCGACAAAGGCGACATCCGCCCGGGCCAGATGGGCGGCCGGGTCGACCGGTGGAATGAAGCGACAGGCCAGCGCGCCGCTCGCCGACACGGCCCAAAGCGTCAGCGCCGCTGCCAGAACAGTCCAGGACTTGCGCATCACAGCCCCTCGAACAACGCCGTCGACAGATAGCGTTCGGCGAAACTGGGAATGATGACGACGATCAGCTTGCCCTCGTACTCCGGCCGGCTGGCCAGTTCGAATCCGGCGACCAGCGCCGCGCCGGAAGAAATCCCGACTGGCAGGCCTTCGACGGCCGCAGCCTTGCGGGCCATGGCGAAGCTGTCGTCGTTGCTGACCTGGACGATGTCGTCGATGACGCCCCTGTCGACGTTGCCCGGCACGAAGCCGGCTCCGATGCCCTGGATCTTGTGCGGGCCCGGCTGGCCGCCCGACAGCACGGCGCTGTTTTCGGGTTCGACCGCGACCATGCGCAGCGAGGCTTTTCGGGCCTTCAGCACCTGGCCGACGCCGGTGATCGTGCCGCCGGTGCCGACCCCGCAGACCACGGCGTCGACCCTGCCAGCCGTGTCGTTCCAGATCTCCTCGGCGGTCGAGATGCGGTGGATGTAGGGGTTGGCGGCATTCTCGAACTGCTGGGGCATTACCGCGCCGGGAATCTCTTCGAGAATCTCCGTGGCCCGGGCCACGGCGCCCCGCATGCCCCGCTCGGCGGGGGTCAGCTCCAGCTTGGCGCCGAGCAGCAGCAGCATCTTGCGGCGCTCGATCGACATGCTTTCGGGCATGACCAGGATCAGTTTGTAGCCCTTGGCGGCGGCGACGAAGGCCAAGGCGATGCCGGTGTTGCCGCTGGTCGGCTCGACGATGGTGGCGCCGGGACCCAGCTTTCCATCCGCCTCCAGCTGTTCGATCATCGACACCCCGATGCGGTCCTTGACCGAGGCCATGGGGTTGAAGAACTCCAGCTTGGCGACGACCTCGGCCCGGGGTTTGAGCTCGGCCGACAGCCGGGGCAGGCCGACGATGGGGGTGTCGCCGATCAGGTCGAGCACCGAGGGGAACATCTTGCCACGGCCGGCGCGGCTGTAACGGGCGGTGTCGAACGAATGGGTCATCAGGGTCTCGCCTGTGGATGTAGGCCAACTCTAGGGAGGGGCGCGCCATTCCGCCACATCAGATCATCTCAAGGGGTTGTCAGGCGGCGACCCGGCCGGCGCCCTTGAGCAAGGGCTCAAGCAAACCTCCAGCCAGCCAGCGCACCACGGGCGCGCAGACCCCGTCGCCAATAACATGCAGGCTGCCCGTTTGTGATCTCGGCAGTTGGTAGTCTTCGGGCAGGCCCATCAGCCGGGCCCCCTCACGGCCGGTGAGCAGGCGGGAGCGGATCTGGCCACACTCGGCGACCAGGATCATCTGGCGCGAGGAGCCGCCACGTGGGGTGCGCAGGCAACCGGCGGCGCCGTCCAGCCGGATCTCGGCCTTGGGGACACCGGCCCGGGTGCGACGGAAGACGGCGGCGACGACCCGGCCGGAGCGACTGGCGACGTCCAGCCGCTGGCGATGCAGCGGCGACATCTGGTCCAGCAGGACAGCAGTCTGGGCCTCGCTGCGCCAAACGACGGAGGCGTCCGGCTCGAGCAGATCGCTCAGGCGGCTGGCGCGGACCGGCGGCGTTGGCAGACGCCAGTCTATCCAACCCTGGCGAAGCGCGGCCGGCAGCCGGTCGCGGGCGGCTAGCACGGCGGGGCCGCGGAAGGCCTCGCCGCCGGTCAGCGCGGCGAGGACCGGCTCACGGGTGGCGATGACGAAGACCCGGGGCCGCGACTGGGGCACGAACGCGATCGCGTCGATCTCCAGGGCCCCGAAGCGGTAGCCCTCGCCGGCCAGCGCCGCGCAGAGGGCCGTGAAGTCGGCCCCGCCGCGCGAGGTCAGCAGGCCGACGACGTTTTCGATGACGACCGTGCGGGGCGCCCGGCCCTCGGCGGCCAGGGCCTGAATCAGCCGCCAGAAGCCGAAGAAGGCCCCGGAGCGGCCACCGTTCAGTCCGGCCCGGGCCCCGGCCAGACTGAAGTCCTGGCAGGGCGAGGAGGCCCAGGCCAGATCGACAGGGCCAGGCAGATTGGCGGGGGAGATCCGCCAGACGTCGCCCTCGTGGAAATGATCGGCCGCATCGGCGAAATTGGCGCGATAGGCGCCGGCCTTCAGCGGGTCGAAATCGTTGGCGAAGCCGCAGGCCCAGTCCGTCCCTAGCCCAATGCGCGCCATGCCGCCGCCGGCGAAGAATTCCAGGAACTGGAGCGGGGCATTTCGACTCATGAGAATATGAGTCTAACCTGCGTCGCGCGGGCGCAAAGCCCGAACAGGGGAACCCTCCATGCGTCCGATCGCCTTTGCCGTCCTGACCAGCAGCCTCCTGGCCCTGGCCGCCTGTTCACCAGAAGCCCCCGGCGGTGGTGAGGCGGCGCCGCCCGCCGACGCCCCGCCCCCGGCCGCCCAGGCCCCGGGCCAGCCACAGCCGACCGAAGCGGTCGATCCGGCCGCCCCGTTCCGGCAGGATTTCACCCTGATCGGCACCGAGCCCTTCTGGAATCTCCAGGTGAAGGGCCAGACCCTGGTGCTGACCCGGCCCGATCCGGAACCGGCGGTGACGGCGACCAACGCCGGTCTCGCCGCCAGCTCCGGCAAGGCGATCTGGACGGCCCAGTCCGGGGCCGTGACGGTGATCGCCACCCTGTCGGCCGCGACCTGTTCGGACGGCATGAGCGACCGGGTCTATCCCTATGAGGCCGAGGTCAAGGTCGGCGACCTGCTGCTCAAGGGCTGCGGGATGTCGTCGGAAGAGCTGGCGAAGCTGCCCAAGCCCTGATCAGGACGCCCTGGTCATCCGCACCGGCATGGATTTATAGGCCGGCGTGCCGCTACGCCGGTCCCGTTCCGACAGCGCCAGCAGCGGGTTGGCTTCGGGGTAGTAGGCGGCCAGGCACCCCCTCGGCATGTCCTTTGCCACGGCGGTGAAGCCGAGCAGCACCCGCTCCACCCCGCCGTCGAAGGCGCAGGCCAGGTCGATGCGATCGCCGTCGGCCAATCCCCGCGCCGCCAGGTCGTCGGCATGGGCGAAGACCACGTCTCGGCGGCCCTTCACGCCCCGATAGCGATCGTTCAGGCCGTAGATGGTGGTGTTGTACTGATCATGGCTGCGCAGGGTGGTGAGGATCAGCACATCGGGATCGCCGCGGGCCGGATCGTCGATGGCGGCGTCGTCGGACAGGTAAGGCAGGAAGGCGGCGCGTCCGCTGGGGGTGGTCCAGATCCGCTCGCTGGTCGGCACCGGCAGGCGAAAGCCGCCGGGAACACGGATGCGGGCGTTGTAGTCCTCGAACAGGTCGGGAAAGACCCGCTCGATCAGGTCGCGCACCCGGTCGTAGTCGGCGGCCAGGCCCCGCCAGTCGATCAGCGGATCCTCGCCGAAGGTCGCGTGCGCCAGTTCGGCGACGATCCAGGGTTCCGACCGAAGGTGTTCGGAGGCGGGGCTGCGCATGCCCCGGCTGGCGTGGACCATCGACATGCTGTCCTCGACGGTCACCGACTGGCGCCCCATGGCCTGGACGTCGATCTCGGTGCGGCCGAGGCACGGCAGCACCCAGGCCTCTGTGCCGGTCAGCAGGTGGGTGCGGTTGAGCTTGGTTGCGATGTTGACCGTCAGGTCCAGGGCCTTGAGCGCCGGGAAGGTCAGGGCCGGGTCCGGGGCGGCGACGGCAAAATTGCCGCCCAGGCAGATCATGGCCTTCACCGTGCCCAGGCGCATGGCCTCTATGGCCTCGGAAACGGTGTGGCCGTTGGCGGTGGGCTGCTTGAAGCCGAAGGTGCGTTCCATCGCCGCCAGCAGGGCGGGCGAGGGCTTTTCGGTGATGCCGACGGTGCGGTCGCCCTGGACATTGGAATGGCCGCGCAGGGGGCAGATGCCCGCCCCTGGCCGGCCGATATGGCCGCCGATCATCAGCAGATTGACCAGCTGCTGCACCAGGCTGGAGGCCGAGCGGTGCTGCGTCAGCCCCATGCCGTAGCAGAGGATGATGGCTTTGGACCGCGCATAGATGTCGGCGGCGTCTTCCAGATCGGCGCGGGTCAGGCCCGAGCGCGCCTCGATCCAGTCCCAGTCGGCGGCGGCGACCTGGGCGGCCAGGGCCTCGAATCCCTGGGTGTGCTCGGCGATGAACGCGTGGTCGAGAGCGCCGCGTTCGATCAGCAGTTTCATCAGCCCGGTCAGTACGGCGACGTCGCCGCCGACCTTCGGTTGGAAGTAGCGGCTGGCGATGTCCGTGCCGGTCAGGGTCAGCATCTCGACCGGGTCCTGCGGACTGGCGAACCTCTCCAGCGCCCGCTCTTTCATCGGGTTGAAGACCACGATGGCCGCTCCGCGCCGGGCCGCCTCGCGCAGGGTGCCCATCATCCGCGGATGGTTGGTGCCGGGGTTGTGGCCGAAGCTGAAGATGGCGTCGGCGTGGTCGAAGTCCTCGAGGCTGACCGAACCCTTGCCGAGACCGATCTGCTCGGCCAGGCCGACGCTGGTCGGCTCGTGGCACATGTTGGAGCAGTCGGGGAAGTTGTTGGTCCCGAACCGCCGGCCGAAGGTCTGGAACAGGAAGGCGGCCTCGTTGGAGGCCCGGCCGGAGGCGTAGAACTCAGCATGGTTGGGATCGGGCAGGGCGGCAAGGGCGGCGCCGATGGCGGTCATCGCCTCATCCCAGCTGGCGCGTTGGAAGCGGTCGCTGATTGAGTCGTAGCGCAGCGGTTCGGTCAGCCGGCCGAGGTTTTCCAGGTCGTGATCCGACCATTTCCAGAGTTGGGCGACGGTGTGGGCGCCGATGACCTCGGGGGTGGCGCGATGGGCGGTGGTCTCCCAGGCGACGGCCTTGGCCCCGTTCTCGCAGAACTCGAAGGAGGAGGTGTGTTTGGGATCCGGCCAGGCGCAGCCGGGGCAGTCAAAGCCGTCCGGCTGGTTGGCGCCCAGCAACGCCTGGCCGCCTTTTGCCACCGTGTCCTGGTCGGCCAGCACGCCGGCAACGGCCTTGAGCGAACCCCAGCCGCCGGCCGGCGGAGTGTAAGGCTTGACGCCCTTCGTCACGACGCGATCCGCTGATCGCCGGTGAAGACGGTGAAGCCGTCGGCTCGGGCCAGGGCGATCAGGGTCAGGTTGGACTCCTCGGCCTTGCGCAGGGCCAGGGCGGTCGGGGCCGAGATGGCGGCCAGGATCGGAAAGCCGGCGACGGCGGCCTTGTCGACCATCTCGTAGCTGCAGCGGCTGGTCAGCAGGCACAGCGGCGCAACTATGCCAGCCCGGGCAGCGGCGCCGATCAGCTTGTCGAGGGCGTTGTGGCGGCCGACGTCCTCGCGGACCAGCCGCAGGGTTCCGTCGGGGTCGGCCAGGGCGGCGGCGTGGGCGGCGCGGGTCAGATTGCCGAGTGTCTGCTCGCGCTCCAGCGCCTCGAAGGCCCTGGCGATGGCGTCGGCCCGGATGGTCGGCCCGTCGACAAGCGCCGCCAGCGGCCGCACGGCGGCGGCCAGCCGCTGCACGCCGCACAGGCCGCAGGACGACCGCCCTTCCATCGTCCTGGCCCGCGCCTTGGCCCGCCCGGCCCGTCCGCCGGCGGTCAACCGGACATCGACCTGCACCCCCTCTGCGGCCACCTCGACGGTGACGCTGTCGATCTGGTCGATGGTGGCGATGCGTTCGGACAGGGTGAAGCCGACAGCCAGGTCCTCGACATCGGCCGGGGTGGCCATCAGCACCGCATGCGGCCGGCCGTCATAGAGGATGCCGATCGGCGCCTCGTCGGCCAGCGGGCGTTCGATGGCCTGGTCGGTCCCGGCCCGGTGATTGCGTTGCCGGGCGGAACGGACTGCCGTCACGGGGGGAAGCAGGGACATGGCGGGGAGGTTACGCCAGTGGGCGGCGAAGGAGCAAACTCTCCCCCCGCGGAGTGGGGGGAGGACAGGTCTCGAGCCTTAGCGAGAAACCAGGAGGTGGGCCCCACCGGCGGTAGGGGTTTGCTTGAACCAGACTTGCCCCCCTCCTGCTCTGTCGCTCACGCTCCAGAGCGGTCCTCCCCCCGCAAGGCGGGGAGAGAGTTGGTGCGCCGCTAGCCCTCGCCCAGAATCTCATCCGTATGCTCGCCCAGCTTCGGCGAGCGCACAGCCGGCATCCGCTGGCCGTCGATCAGGATCGGCGCCGCCAGCATCTGCAGGCCCTGCGGCCGGTCCGGGTGCTCGATGGCGTCGCGCATGGCGACCTCCGCCACAAACGGGTTGGCCAGAGCCTGGAAGACGTCGTTGACCGGACCAAAGGGGACGCGGCCGGCCAGCAGGGCGGTCCACTCGGCGTTGGTCCGGGTCTGGAACAGGGCGTCGACGGCCTCGGTAAGGGCCGGCAGGTTGGCGTGCCGCGTGGCCAGGTCGGTGAACCTGCGATCAGCGGCGAGGTCCGGCCGTTCGGCCAAGTCGCACAGTACGCGCCAGAACTTCTCGGTCATGCACATCAGCTGGCCGTAGCCGTCGGCGGTCTTCACCCGCTGGACCGGGGCGAGCGAGGGGTGGGCGCCGGCCGGCAGGCGGGTGGCGGGATGGCCCTCGTTCATCGCCCAGATGGCCGGGTAGCTGAGCTGGTGCAGGGCCACGTCGAACAGGCTGACATCGACGTCGCAACCCACGCCCGTCGTCCGCGCCGACAGCAAAGCGCTGACCACCGCGAAGGCGAAGGTCGCGCCAGACATGAAGTCGATGATCGACACCCCCATCCGCGACGGCGGCCCGTCCGGCTCGCCGGTCAGGCTCATCAGCCCGCACTCGGCCTGCATCGGATAGTCGTAGCCGGGCCAAGCCTCGCGGCTGTTGCCTCGGCCATAGGCTGACAGGCTGCCGCAGACGATGGTCGGGTTTACGGCCTTGAGCGCCTCATAGGTCAGGCCGAGCTTGGCCGGCTGGTCGCCGCGCAGGTTGTTGACCACCACCTCGGCGCTCGTCACCAGCCGCTCGAAGGCTAGCCGCTGGGTCTTCAGGTCGAGGGCGACGCTCTTCTTGTGGCGCGAGAAGGTCTGGAAATACTGGCTGTCGTGCTCGCCCAGGAGGTAGGGGCCGGTCGGCCGTGAGGCGTCGCCACCCAGGCCGAGGGCCTCGACCTTGATCACCTCGGCCCCCAGTTCGGCCATCAGCAGGGTGGCATAGGGCCCGGCCCCGAAATGCTCCAGGGTCAGGACGCGGACTCCCTGCAATGGGCGTCTGGGGGGCCGTCTCACCAGTAGGCCTCCATGATCTCGCGGGCCCAGGCCGGCTCACGCACCTCGCCGCGCGGCAGAAAGCCGGTCAGCACCGGCTTGATGTCCAGCACCGGTGTGCCTTCGATGGCGTCCAGCCCTTCGATGATCACCTCCCGGCCCTCGACGGCGACGATGGCGCAGACCGTGACGCCCAGGCGGTTGGGCCGGTTCTTGCCGCGCTGGGCGAAGATGCCGACCAGTGGCCAGTCGGGGTTGCCGCGGGGCCGGCGGGCGCCGCTGACGATCTTGTCGTCGGTCACCTGGTCAAAGACGAAGATGATCTCGGCATGGGAGAAGTCGGCCAAGCCTGTCAGGCTGTCTTCCGGCAGGTGGTCCGCGAGGACGAGTCGGGCGCGGCTGGCGCCCCAGTCATCGTCGATGGCCTCAGCGCGGCCGCCGCGCACATGGGCAACCGGGGTGAGGGTGAAGGTCATAGCGCGCGCCCCTGTTGATCCGACGGGTCCGCATAGACCCGCCGGCCCCGGGCGACAATCCGGCCGGCGGAACTTCGGCCCCGCCAACGTGGTTTTCAGGGCAAGGAGAAACCCCATGCGTTCCATGCTCTTTGCCTTCGCGGCCCTGACCCTGTGCGGCGGCGGCCTGAACGCCTGCGCCACCCCGACCACCTATGGCCCCCAAGCCGACGCCCGGGCCGCCGGCTTCAGCGACTACCGGATCGAGACCGGCCGCTACCGCGTCACCTTCCAGGGCGGGCCCGGCGCGCCGCCGGAACAGGTCAGCGACTTCGCCCTGCGGCGGGCGGCCGAGGTGGTTGCCCGCGATGGTTACGACTGGTTCCGGGTGGTCGACCGGATCGGCGAACGCACCGGCTCGCGTGGCGGCGGCACGAGCATCGGCATCGGCGGCGGGACCGGCGGCTATCGCTCGGGAGTCGGGGTCGGCGTGGGCACGACCTTCGACCTGTCGGGCGGGCCATCGTACCGCCAGACGCTGGAAATCCTGGCCGGCAAGGGCGTCAAGCCGGAGGGCGCCTACAACGCCCGTGAACTCTCCAGCCTCTAGACGGCCTGCCCGGCGACGAACCCCGACGCCCAGGCCCACTGGAAGTTATAGCCGCCCAGCCAGCCGGTGACATCGACCACCTCGCCGATGAAGTAGAGGCCAGGGACGCCGCGCGCCGCCATGGTCTTCTGGTCCAGGCTCTTGGTGTCGATCCCGCCCAGGGTCACCTCGGCGGTGCGGTAGCCTTCCGACCCCACCGGCTTGATGCGCCAGGCGTTGACCGCCTCGGCCGCCGCCTTCAGAGTCTTGTCGGACTGGTCGGCCATGTTGCCGGGCGCGCCGTGGGTCTCGGCAACCAGCACGGCCAGGCTCTTGGGCAGCTTCCAGGCCAGCACCGTGTGCAGGGCGCTTTTCGGATGCTCGGTCCGCGCTGCTTTGAGGAAGGCGAAGATGTCCTGGCCCGGGGCCATGTCGGTGACGATTTCCTGCCCCTCGCGCCAGTAGCTGGAGATCTGCAGGATGGCCGGGCCGCTCAGGCCCCGGTGGGTGAACAACATATCTTCCGTAAACCGGGTCTTGCCGGCCGCGACCACCGCCTGCTCGATGGCCACCCCGGCCAAGGGCTTGAGCTGCTCGAGCACATGCACCGCGAAGGTCAGCGGCACCAGGGCCGGCCGGGTCTCGGTGATGGCGACATCGAACTGCCGGGCCAGCTCGTAGCCGTAACCCGTGGCCCCCATTTTCGGGATCGACTTGCCGCCGCAGGCCACCACCAGGCTATCGCAGGCGATCCGCCCGCCGCCGACGGCTACCTCGAAGCCGGTGTCGGTGTGTTCGACCCGGTCGATCTCGGCCTTCAGGCGCAGCACGGCCCCGGCCGCCTTCATCTCGGTCAGCAGCATGGCGATGATTTCGCGTGCCGAGCCGTCGCAGAACAGCTGGCCAAGCGTCTTCTCATGCCAGGCGATGCCGTGGCGCTCGACCAGGGCGATGAAATCGCGCGGCGTGTAGCGGCTTAGCACTGACTTGCAGAAGTGCGGATTGGCGGAAAGGTAGCGGTCGGCCCGGTCGCCCTCGAGGTTGGTGAAGTTGCAGCGGCCGCCGCCGCTGATGCGGATCTTCTCGCCCGGCGCGTGGGCGTGGTCGAGGACCAGCACCGAGCGGCCACGCTTGCCCGCCTCGATGGCGCACATCATTCCGGCCGCGCCGGCGCCGATCACCACGACGTCGTAGGTCTGTTTCATGCCGCGCTTCCATCTCAGCGGGCCGGCGGAGTCAAACGAAAGGATGTTACAAACCGTTCTCCTCCCAATCAGAAGGCGTCGCAACTCAGACGGCTTCGAACCCGCATTGCGACCTCGCGCCGCAGGTCTGCACGCGGAACGCTTCATTCACGCCTTCCCTGCAAGGATGCCGGGCAATGAAAGCGGGTAAACCGACAACAGGCTCAGCGGGAGGGGCGGAAGCCGCGCGGTGGTTCTTCGAGAACAGCCGCGACCTTTTCTGCGTCACGCGCAAAGGCCGTTTCACGGAGATCAACCCCGCCTGGGCCGCGGTCACCGGCTGGACGGCCGAGGAACTGATTGGCCGGTCCGCAGGCGAATTCATCCACCCCGAGGACCAGGACTCCTTCGCGGACATGGCCAGGCTCCTGGTCAAACAGGGCGGTGCGATCAACGTCGCCCGGGTCAGGATGAAGGATGGGTCCTGGCGCTGGTTCGAGGGCCGCAATCGGCTGACCGAGAGCGGCCAGGTCGTCGGCGTGCTGCGCGATATCGATGACCAGAAGGCCCGCGAGGCCGAGCTTGAAGCGGCCCGCCGCGACCAGGCCATGCTGAGCGACGCCGCCGGCATCGGCACCTGGACCTTCGAGCCCGAGACGGACCGCATCACCTGGTCGCTCGACATTCTCAGCCTGATCGGCTGGACGCAGCAGGACATCGAGACCCCGGACAGTTTCTTCGAAAGGCTCCACCCCTCACAGCGGAGCGAAGTCCGCCAGATCTTCTCGAGGGCCGCCGAGACTGGTGAGGGCGGCACCGTCGAACACCGGGTTCGCACCAGCGATGGTCGCTGGCTGACCATGCGGGCGACCTTCCGCACCGAGCCGCGCGGCCAGGGGTTCGCTCTGAAGGGGATTTCACAGAACGTCACCGAACTGGCAGAGACCCGCGACGCAGCCCTGATCGGGGAACGACGGGTCACCGCCCTGGCCGAGGAGCTGACCGCCAACGCAATACGGCTCAAGATGGCCCTCATCGCTGCGCAGGCCGGGGCCTTCGAAGTCGACCACCTCAAGCAGACGTTCTGGGCGTCTGACCAATTCTACGACCTGATCCATCAGCGGATGACCTACGAGGAAATCCGCCTGCCCGTATGGCCCTTCGTTTATGACGAGGACAGGGCCACCGTCGAGGCGGCGACCGCGCGCTGGGCCGCCGGCGACACCTCCCAGTCGGTCGAGTTCCGCATTGTGGTGCAGGGACGGCCCGAGCGATGGATCCGCATCTACTATTCCCTCGATATGGCAACCCTGCGGGGCGTTGGCCTGGTCATGGATATCGACGACCGCAAGCGGCAGGAACTGGCCCTGGTCGAGGCCGAGCGCGCCGCACAGGCCGGGTCGGAGGCCAAGGCCCGATTCCTCGCGAACATGAGCCACGAACTACGCACGCCAATGAACGGAGTGGTGGGGGTGATGCACCTGTTGGACCGTGAGCCGTTGACGCCGGACGGCCGACGGCTGCTGGCTGACGCGTTGGCCTGCGGGCGCATGCTGACCACCCTGCTGGACGATGTGATCGACTTCTCGCGCATCGAGGAGGGCAAGCTCGATCTGGATCTCTCGCCCATCGACGTGGGGGCCCTGGCGCAGGGCGTTGTACGGATGCTGCAGCCGCAGGCCGTCGAGAAAGCCATCGGACTGACCCTGGAGGGCGCCGAGGACCTGGGCTGGGCCCAGACCGACGGCGTGCGACTTCGCCAGGCGCTGTTCAACCTGGTGGGCAATGCGGTGAAGTTCACCTTGCGCGGCCAGGTGACCGTGCGCTGCCGACGGCGGGGCGAGCAGCTGTGCTTCGACGTCGAGGACACCGGCGTCGGAATCCCCCAGGCGGCCCAGGCCCAGTTGTTCCAGCGTTTCCAGCAGGCCGACGCCTCGACCACCCGTCAGTTCGGCGGCTCGGGCCTTGGCCTGGCGATCACCGGCCGGTTGGCCGAACTGATGGGCGGCGATGTCGATTTCACCTCCGCGCCCGGCGAAGGCTCGACCTTCCGGCTGGCGGTCAGGGCGCCGGTCGCTTGCCCGCTGATCGCCGAGGACGACACCCCGCTCGACGGCGCCCTGGCTGGCTTGAAGGTGCTGGTCGTCGAGGACAATCCTACCAACCAGATGATCGCCGTCCGGCTCCTGGAAACTCTCGGGGCGGAGACCGCCGTGGTCGGCGACGGCCTGGGAGGGGTCGATGCGGCGCGAGGGGCGCTCTACGACCTGATCCTGATGGACATCCAGATGCCCGGCATCGACGGGCTGGAGGCAGCCCGGCGGATCCGCGCCCTGCCGCCTCCCGCCTGTCAGGTCCCGATCATCGCTCTGACCGCCAACGTCATGACGCACCAGAAGACAGCTTACCTAGCCTCCGGCATGGACGGGGTGGTCGCCAAGCCGTTGTCGCCCGCTGCCCTTTTGGCCGAGATCTTCCGGCTGTCCTCCGATCCGGCCGAGGGCCAGACTTCGCAAGCTCACGCCTGATCCGCTTTCGCTGCAAGCGGTAGCAATGCTAGACCTCCTCCCTTGCTGACCCTCGGGGGAGGATGCCCATGACCGACCAGACCGCTGAACCGGCGCCCGTTAGCCCGAGAACGGGGGCGCCAGAGGACGCCGCTTCGATGACCACCGTGGTGGCCGCCAGCGCTGCGGGCACGGCCTTCGAATGGTATGACTTCTTCATCTTCGGCAGCATGGCCGGGATCATTTCCAAGGTCTTTTTCACCGGCCTCAGCGAGACCGCCGGCCTGATCGCCGCATTGGCGCTGTTCGGCACCGGCTTCGCGTTCCGGCCGCTTGGCGCGCTGATCTTCGGGCGGATGGGCGACAGGGTCGGGCGCAAGGCGGCCTTCCTGATCACCGTTACCATGATGGGGGGCGCCACCTTCGCCATCGGCCTGCTGCCGACCTACAGCCAGGCGGGGATCATCGCCCCGATCCTGCTGATCATCCTGCGCATCCTGCAGGGCACGGCCCTCGGCGGCGAATACGGCGGCGCGGCGATCTACGTCGCCGAGCATGCGCCGGACCACAAACGTGGGCAGATGACTGGCTGGATCCAGTCGTCGGCGGCGATGGGCCTGATCGGAGCCCTCGGCGTCATTCTCGGCACCCGGACCCTGATCGGTGAGCCGGCCTTTGAGTCCTGGGGCTGGCGAGTGCCGTTCCTGATCTCGGCCGGCCTGCTGATGGTCTCGATCTTCATGCGCATGAAGCTGTCCGAGAGCCCCAGCTTCCAGAAGCTGAAGGATGCCGGCGAGCAGTCGCAGCATCCGTTCCGCGAAAGCTTCGGCCAGTGGAAGAACCTCAAGCTGGTGCTGATCGCCCTGGTGGCCATCATGTTCGCGCAAGGAGCCGTCTGGTACTGCGCCTTCTTCTACACCCCCATCTTCCTCGAGAAATTCCTCAAGGTGCCGGCCCCGACGGTCAATGCGCTGATGATGATCGTCACTCTCGCCTCGGCGCCGATGTACGTCTTCTTCGGCTGGCTGTCCGACAGGTACGGCCGCAAGTGGGTGATGTGGTTCGGCATGGTGCTGGCCCTGCTGGCCTTCCTGCCCGGCTTCCACCTGATGGCCCAGTTCGCCAATCCCGGCCTGGCCGAGGCCTCTCGCAACACGCCGGTGGTTGTCATCGCCGATCCGGCCGCCTGTTCGCTGCAGTTCGACCCGGTCGGCAAGACCGCCTTCGTCACCAGCTGCGACATTGCCAAAAGCTTCCTGGCCAACGCTGGCATCTCCTACGACAACGAGGCGGCCCCGGCCGGATCGCTGGCGCGGGTCAAGGTCGGCGCCGCGGAGGTGGTCAGCGTCGAGGGCGGCGGCCTGGACAAGGCCTCGCTGAAGACGGTCAAGACCGGCGTCGAGGGTCGGCTGAAGGCGGCCCTGGCGCAGGCCGGCTATCCGCTCACCGCCGATCCGGGCCGGGTCAACTTCTGGGGCCTGTTCAGCGTCCTGATGGTCTTCACGGTGGCGGCGACGGCGCTGTACGGGCCGCAGGCTTCGGCCCTGGTCGAGATGTTCCCGACCCGGGTGCGCTACACGGCTCTGTCGCTGCCCTACCACGTCGGTACAGGCTGGGTCGGTGGGTTCGTGCCGTTCAGCGCCTTCGCCATCGTGGCGGCGACTGGGAACATCTACGCGGGCCTAGCCTATCCGATCTTCTTCACCGGCATCAGCGTCCTCTCGACGCTGCTGTTCCTGAAGGAGACCAAGGGGCGGTCGCTGGATTTCTAGGCCGCCCCGACCGGCCCAAGCGCCGGCGCATCAGGTTCCGGGAGCCGCCAGCATGACCTCGACCATGACGTCCTCGCCTGCAAGGGCCCGCAGGGTCGAGACGTCCGGGGCGCGGGTGATGACCCGCACCACCTGGCGGCCGGCGCGGACGAGGGCGGCCAGGGCCTTGGGATCGGAGTCCTCGGGGTTCAGCCGGCCGGCGTCGCGGCGGGCCAGGGCCATGACCGAGGGGTCGGCATCCGGGTCGGCGACGATGACGTCGGCCTCGGCCAGCGCCCGCGAGGCCCGCAGGGTCAGGAGGTCGCCCGGCCCGCGCCCGGCCACGAAGGTCAGCCGGCCGATGGGTCCGCCGCCGCGCTCAATCTGGGCCCGCAACAAGGCTTCGGCCCGGGGCATGTCGCCGGCCATGGCGGCGTCGGCCGCCTCGCCGGAGAGCACCGAGCGCAGGAAGGCCCGGCGGGCGACCAGGTCGGGATAGGCGCCCCGCACCTCGCTCTGCATCTGTTTCAGCAGCACGGCCACCCGGCCGGCCCCGGGCGGCACCCGGGCCTCGATGTCGTTGCGCAGCAGGCTGGCCAGCATCGGCGCCGCGCCGGCCGTGCCGACCGCGGCGACCACGGCGCCCCGGTCGATGACGGCGGGGGTGTTGAAGTCGCAGAGCTCCGGCCGGTCGACGACATTGACCAGGCAGCCGGCCGCCCGCGCCGCCCCGGCCGCGGCCTGGATGAACAGGTCATCGCCGGTGATAAAGGCCAGCAGGGCCCCGCTGTAGGCCCCGACCAGGAAGGACTGGCTACCCTCCAGCCGCACGATCTGGGCCGGCGAGCCGTCGAACAGCCGTGCCTTGGCCTCCGCCGCCTCACCGGTGCCGGCGATGACGACGCGGCGGCCCTCGAGGGGGAAGAAGGCGGGAAAGGCGTCCATCAATCCGTCCGGCAGCCGGTGTAGGGCCCGCCCGGAAAGCCTTCCAGAATCGCCGTGTCGCCCTTGCCCCAGATCTGGAACGGGCCCTGGCCGTAGCGGGCGCCGGAGGCGGCCGGTCGGGCGGCGAGGGTTTGGGTCGTGCCGCCAGCCGTCACCATGACCCGGTCGCCGGGCAGGCCCCAGGCGGCGGTGAAGCGCTTGCCGCTGGCGCAGCGGTAGAGCAGCGTGTCCGGGTTGGCCCCCGGGGCGGCCATGGCCGGCGGCAGGGCTGGAGGCCGGGGCGCGCCCGGAGCCGAGGCCGGCGGCGGCAGTTTCGGCATCGGCTGGCTGGCGCGCTGGCCGTCCGTGCTGGCGCAGGCGGCCAGCAGCAGCGGTCCGGTCAGCAGGGCGGCGAGGCGAAGCGTCATTTCTGGGTCTTCAGGTAGCCGATGAGGGCGGCCCGCCCCTTGGGGTCGGCGACCTTGTTGAACATCCCGCCGCCCGGGGCGAAGGCGGCCGGGCCGGAGAGGTAGGCGTCGAGCTGGGCGTCGGTCCAGGTCCCGGCCTTGCCCGACAGGGCCTTGGAATAGGCGTAGCCGGGGGAGCCGGCGATCTTCCGGCCGGCGACGCCCTTCAGGCTCGGCCCGGCCGGACCGTTGGTCCCCGTCAGGGTGTGGCAGCTCTTGCACTGGCCGTTGAACAGGGCCGCGCCGTCCTGGGCGGAAGCGGCGCCGGCGATGGCGGTCAGGGCGAGGGCGATCATCGTCAAGAGGCGCATGGCAAGTCCGTCGGCTGCTGGGTCTGAGAAGACCCTAGATCAAATGGCTTAAGTGAGTGAGCGCCACAACCACCCTCTCCATGAAGGGGAGGAACCGCCCAATTCCCATGAAGGCCCGGGAACTAAGTTACATGAGTTTAATATCGTTAAACGATATGTAATTTGATTGAAAAGCGATGCCGCCCTACACCCTCACTCATGGAACGGCGCTTCTGCCGCTCCCCACAAACCAGACAGAGGGACTACTCCAATGACTTTCGGCAAAATCACTACCATCGTCGACCGCCTGGCCGTGGCGCTCGTCTATACCGCCGTCGTGCTGGTCATGCCGCTGGCCGCCTACACCTTCGTCGCTCAATCCTTGTAGTCGGCGGCCCTTCCGTGAGGCTCGCCGCCGGGGCATGCTCGCCGAACGAACCGAAAGAGGGTATCGGATCCGGCGGGCGGCAGGCGGCCCCCGCCTCAGGCAACGGACTTTTCAGGGCGTCAAGACGATGAGAACTTTGGGACCCGGCTCGGTGTCGAGCCTGCTCAAGATCATTCTCGACGTAACCTGGTTTCTGCTGTGGGCCCTGGTCGCCCTCTGCGCGCTTGGCGGGATCGCCATGCTGCTGCTCAGCTTCAACAGCGACATCATCGATCAGATCGAGATCGAGGATCTCTCCGATCTGAACCAGAAGGGCCCGGTGCTGGCCGCCGGCCTGTTCGCCTTCGCCCTGTACGGGACCGGCATCAACCTTATCGTCGGCAACCTGCGCCGCATCTTCCAGACCCTGACCGCGGGCGACCCCTTCCATCCCGACAACGTTGGCCGGCTGCGGCTGGCGGGGCTGATCCTGGCCGGGCTCGAGGTCGGCCGCTGGGTGTTCTGGGGCTCCGCCGCCCTGCTGCTGCCGGAGGCGGACCGGTCCAACGGCGCCTTCAGCCTGACCACCTGGTTTTCGGTCATGGTCGTCTTCGTGCTGGCCGAGGTGTTCCGCGAGGGCGCCCGGCTGCGCAACGAAGCCGAACTGACGATCTGAGGCGCCAATGGCCATTCACGTCCGCCTCGACCGTGTGCTGCTCGAACGCCGCATGTCGCTCACCGAACTGGCCGACCGGGTCGGCGTCACCATCGCCAACCTGTCGATCCTGAAGACCGGCAAGGCCCGGGCGATCCGCTTCTCGACCCTCGACGCCCTGTGCCGCGAGTTGGGCTGCCAACCGGGAGATATCCTCAGCTTCGAACCGGGGCCGAGCGATTATGGAGATGACGACGAATAGAGCCAATCGACAGGCCCTGATGCTCCCTTCATGACCGCGGCGCGCCTGTCCCCGCGCCGAGATCCAGTCCCCTAGGACTCTTCCTCATCCTCATAGCCCACCAGCGCCAGGGCCCGGGCCTTCTGGCCGCGCAGTTCACACCAGCGCAGCAGGCCCTCCTCGCGGCCGTGGGTGATCCACACCTCGCCGGGGGACAGCTCGGTCAGGGTGGCGGTCAGTTCGTCCCAGTCGGCGTGGTCGCTGATGATCAGCGGCAGCTCGACGGCCCGCTGGCGGGCCCGGGCGCGGACGCTCATCCAGCCCGAGCAGAAGGCGCTGACCGGGTCGGCGAAGCGGCGGCTCCAGCGGTCGGCCAGGGCTGAGGGCGGGCAGACGATGATCTCGCCGGCGAAGTCGCGGTCCTTCTCGATGGTGGCCGGCTCGATGGGACCGAGGTCAACGCCATGGTCTTCGTAGAGTTTGTTGAGCCGTTCCATGGCCCCGTGAACGTAGATGGTCCGCTCCCAGCCGCCTTCGCGGAGCAGGCATATCACCCGCTGCGCCTTGCCCAGCGCATAGGCCCCCAGCATGTGGGCACGTTCGGGAAACTGCTTCAGGCTGGCGATCACCTTGCCGACCTCGCAGGCGTCGTCGGGGTGGCGGAAGACCGGCAGGCCGAAGGTGGCCTCGGTGATGAAGACGTCGCAGGGGACCGGCTCGAAGGCCTCGCAGGTCGGGTCCCGGCGGCGCTTGTAGTCGCCGCTGACCACCATGGTCAGGCCCTTCCATTTCACCACCGCCTGGGCCGAGCCCAGCACATGTCCGGCCGGGACCAGCGTGATTTCCACCCCGTTGTGCTCGGTGCTCTGGCCGTAGGGGGAGGGGTGGCGGGTGGCGGCGAAGTCCTCGCCGTAGCGGGTCGCCATGATGTCGAGGGTGGCGGGGGTGGCCAGGACGCTGTCGTGGCCCGAGCGGGCGTGGTCGGCATGGCCGTGGGTGACCACCGCCCGCGCTACCGGGACCACCGGATCGACGTAGAAGTCGCCCGGCGGGCAGTAGAGGCCCTTGGGTGTCGGGCAGAGCAGCTGTTCAGGCTTCAGCATCGGTGAGAAGTACGTCCGGCACGGCGGAAGGCTCCGCCGCCTCTGGATATAGGGCGACATGCGCCGTAAGACCTCCCCATGAGCGACCAGGAATCCATCCGGCACAACATGGCCCAGGGCATGAGCCAGGGCAGCCCCTACGCCCGCGAGATGGGCTTCGAGCTTGTCAGCATGGACGGCGGGGCCGCCGTGATGATGGCGCCCTACAAGGACATCATGGTCGGCGATCCCGACACCGGCGTCATCGCCGGCGGGGTAGTGACCGGCCTGCTGGACCACGCCTGCGGCTCGGCGGTGCATCTGGCGATGAAGGAATTCAAGATCATCGCCACCCTCGACCTGCGCATCGACTACATGCGGGCGGCCAAGCCCAACATGCCCCTGTTTGCCCGGGCCGAATGCTACAAGATGACCCGCTCGGTCGCCTTCGTGCGGGCTCTGGCCTACGACGAGTCGCCGGACGATCCGGTCGCCGCGGCGTCCGCCGCCTTCATGCTCGACAGCAGCGGCGGCCGTCGGCCGGCCAAGCCGGATAGCAAGGCATGAGCGACGCCGCCGACCGCCTGAGCGCCATGCTCGATCGCATACCCTATGCGAAGTTCCTGGGAGTGCGGGCCGAACTGGCCGGCGACGAGATGACGATGATCCTGGCGTTCGGCCAGCACATCGTCGGCAACCCGATGCTGCCGGCCATCCACGGCGGGGTGCTGGGCAGCTTCATGGAGATGACGGCGCTGGCCCAACTGCAAGTCAGGGAGGGCCAGGCCAAGCAACCGCGGGTCATCGACGTGTCGATCGAATACCTACGCTCTGGCCGGCCGCTGACCACCTATGCCCGGGCCGAGATCAAGAAGGTTGGCCGCCGGATCGCCAACGTCCACGTCGAGGCCTGGCAGGAACAACGGGCCCAGCCGATCGCGGCCTTGAGGGCGCACTTCCTGCTGGAGCAGGTGGAGAGCTGACCCAATCCCTTCTCCCGGCAAGCGGGAGAAGGATTCATTTGAATGATTACATCCCGGTAATTTACTTACACTTGCGTTACTCTCTTAAATCGACGTCATGACGCAGGCTTAACAAGCCTTTTCAGACCTCATTCAGTATACCTCAAATCACAGCAGCGCAGGGACGCGCCGCCAACACAGACAGAAGGACTACTGACATGACCGCTCGCATCTCCAACCTGGCCAGCCTGATCCTGGCCGCCATTCCTGTCATCGCCATCCTGGGTATCGCTCAGATGGAAACCGCCGCGCGGGTCCTCGGCGCTTGAGCCGCCGCGCCCAGTTTCACCGGGTCTGACACCTCCCCCCTGCTCAGACCCGGTGGAGCAACGCTGCTTCCCCAACGAGACAAAGGCGCCCTTCACGGGCGCCTTTTTCGTTGTAGAAACCTCCCATGATCGCACCCGGCCCGACCCTGACCACCGCCCGCCTGATCCTGCGCCCGACGGCGCGGGAGGACTTCGACGGCTGGGCCGAGCTGATGGCCGACGAGGAGAACTCCGGCTTCATCGGCGGGCCGCAGGCGCGGCCGGCGGCCTGGCGCGGCATGATGTCGATGGGCGGGGCCTGGGCGCTGGAGGGCTATGCGATGTTCAGCGTGCTCGACAAGCAAACGGGCGAATGGCTGGGCCGGGTCGGGCCCTGGGTTCCGGAAGGCTGGCCGGGCACCGAGGTCGGCTGGGCCCTGCTCAAGAAGGCCTGGGGCAAGGGTTATGCCGTGGAGGCGGCCGAGGCGACGATTGACTGGGCCTTCGACACCCTTGGCTGGACCGAGGTCATCCACACCATCGACCCGGCCAACACCGCCAGCCAGATCGTCGCCAAGCGGCTCGGATCGAGCAACTGGGGGCCAAGCCGCCTGCCGCCGCCGTTCGAGGACAAGCCGGTCGACGCCTGGGGCCAGACGAAAGAGCAGTGGAAAGCGCGGGTCCGCTAGCCGTTAAGCCCAGGCCCCGTAGGCATCGACGAACGGCTTGCCGAGCGCCTCGGCCACGGCCGGGTGGGTCAGTTCGCCGCCGAGGACATTGAGGCCCTTGGCCAGGTGCTTGTCCCGCTTCAGGGCGTCCAGGCCGTGGTCGGCCAGGGCCAGGCCGAAGGGCAGGGTCGCGTGGACCAGGGCTTCCGACGACGTGCGCGGGGCGGCGCCCGGCATGTTGGCCACGCAGTAGTGAACGACGCCATCGACGGTGTAGGTCGGGTCGGCGTGGGTTGTCGGGTGGCTGGTCTCGAAACAGCCGCCCTGGTCGATGGAGACGTCGACCAGCACGCTGCCGGGCTTCATGCGCACGAGATCGGTGCGCTTGATCAGCTTGGGGGCGGCGGCCCCGGCGGTCAGCACGGCGCCGATGACGACGTCGGCCTTGAGGATCTCTTCCTCGATGGCGTCGAGGGTCGAGTAGCGGGTCAGGACCCGGCCCATGAAGATGTCGTCCAGCTCGCGCATCCGGGGGATGGAGCGTTCCAGAACAACCACCTCGGCGTTAAGGCCCATGGCCATGCGGGCGGCGTTCATGCCGACCACGCCGCCGCCGAGCACGGCGACGCGGG
>JBKJSF010000243.1:0-3387 GCA_046595895.1 Caulobacter sp.
CCAAGCCTTCCTCGCCCGCGCCTTCCGTTGGTTGAAGCCGTGAGGCCGCGCGTCAGACGTTGAAGCGGAAGTTCATCACGTCGCCGTCGTGGACGACGTATTCCTTGCCTTCCTGGCGCAGCTTCCCGGCGTCGCGGGCGCCGGCCTCGCCGTTCAGCGCCGTATAGTCCTTGAAGGCG
The DNA here is from genome assembly GCA_046595895.1 of Caulobacter sp. Taxonomy (GTDB): domain Bacteria; phylum Pseudomonadota; class Alphaproteobacteria; order Caulobacterales; family Caulobacteraceae; genus Caulobacter. The sequence goes on from JBKJSF010000243.1 coordinate 180, forward strand.
ATGGTCTCGGCGCGGATGAAGCCCTTCTCGAAGTCGGTGTGGATCACGCCCGCCGCCTGGGGCGCGGTGTCGCCCTTGTGGATCGTCCAGGCACGCGCTTCCTTGGGGCCGACCGTGAAGTAGGTCTGCAGGCCGAGCAGCTTGTAGGCCTCGTGGATCAGACGGTTGAGGCCGGGCTCGGTGAGGCCCAGGGCGGCGAGGAACTCCTCGCGCTCGTCGGCGGCCAGCATGGCCACCTCGCTCTCGATCTGGGCCGAGATGACGACGCTGTTGGCCCCGTCCTTGGCGGCCCGTTCGGCCACCAGGTCGGAGAATTTGTTGCCCTTGTCGGCGCTGGATTCGTCGACGTTGCTGACGTAGAGGGCCGGCAGGGAGGTGAGCAGCTGGAGCATGTGCCAGGCCTTCTCGTCCTCCTTGGAGATGTCGGCGGTGCGGGCCGGCCGGCCGGCGTTGAGCTGGGTCAGGGCCAGGTTGCAGAGGCGCAGGGTGTTGGCGCTGTCCTTGTCCTGGCGGGCGCGTTTTTCCAGGTTGGGGACGCGCTTCTCGAGGCTCTCGAGGTCGGCCAGCATCAGCTCGGTCTCGATGATGTCGAGGTCCGAGAGCGGGTCGATGCGGCCCTCGACGTGAGTGATGTCGTCGTCCTCGAAGCAGCGGGCCACGAAGGCCACGGCGTCACAGTCGCGGATGTTGGCCAGGAACTGGTTGCCCAGGCCCTCCCCTTTCGAGGCGCCGCGCACCAGGCCGGCGATGTCGACGAAGTTGATGCGGCTCGGGATGATCTCCTTGGAGCCGGCGATGGCCGCCAGCTTGTCGAGACGCGGCTCGGGCAGGGCCACGTCGCCGACGTTCGGCTCGATGGTGCAGAAGGGATAGTTGGCCGCCTGGGCCTGCGCCGTTTGGGTGAGGGCGTTGAACAGGGTCGATTTGCCGACGTTGGGCAGGCCGACGATCGCGACTTTCAGGGCCATTTAAATTGCAGTTCGCTAGGGGAGAAGATCAGGGGGCGCGACCTAGCACACCCCCGCCCTAAAGCGAAACCGGATCAGGCTTTTGGGGCCGGCCCGCCGGGGAGCGAAGCCGGTTCCCACTTTCGCCTGTCGGGCTCCGCCGTCAATCATTGTCCCTCAACGACCGGCGCGGATCGGCCTTCACCGCCGGCGCCAGTCTGAGGACCTCGGCCTGATATCGCTCGTCGTCACCCTCCAGGGCGAAGGGCAGGGCGTCGCAGAGCGCTTCCAGCAGGGGACCCAGCCAGTCGCGGTCGACCTTGTGGAAGTCGCTGAGCACATGGGCCTGGACCAGATCCTTGTCGCCCGGGTGGCCGACGCCGATGCGGGCGCGGCGGAAATCCGGGCCGATGGCGGCGACGGTCGAGCGGATGCCGTTGTTGCCGGCCGCGCCGCCGCCGGTCTTCATCCGGAAGCGGCCGGGGGCCAGGTCGATCTCGTCATGGAAAACCACGACGTCGGCCGGAGCGATCTTGAAGAACCTGGCGGCCTCGCCGATTGAGCGGCCGCTTTCATTGTAGAATTGCTGGGGTTTCAGCAGCAGGACGCGGGCCTCGCCCACCGTCCCCTCGCAGGCCAGACCCTGGAAACGGGCCCGCCAGGGCGAGAATCTGTACTGTCGGGCAATGGCCTCGACAGCCACCCACCCGACATTGTGCCGGGTGCGGGCGTAACGTTCACCGGGATTGCCGAGGCCGGCAAGCAGCTGCATGGCCGGCCTCTGTTGGCGGAGGAGTTTTAAGCCTCGGGCTCGCCGCCCGAAGCGGCTTCGTCGTTGATTTCCGACAGGGCCGCCGAAGACACCTTCAGGGTGGCGATGACGAAGTCGCGGTCGGAGATGGCCGAGGTCACGCCCTTGGGCAGGGTGATGTCGCTCATCCGGATGGTGTCGCCCATTTCACGGGTCGAGATGTCGACGACCAGCTCTTCGGGGATGGCGTTGGCCGGGCAGTTGAGCTCGACTTCGTGACGGACAACTTCAAGCGAGCCGCCCTTCTTCATGCCGGGGCTGACGTCCGCGCCCTTGAAGTGGACCGGGACGTTGATCTTCACGGTGCCCTTGGCATCGACGCGCATCAGGTCGAAGTGGTGCGGATTGTCGGTGACCGGGTGGAACTGGATGTCCTTGGCGATGACCGGCTGGCTTTCGTCGCCATACTTCAGGGTCACCAGGTGGCCCAGCAGCTTGCCCGTGTAGAGCGCCTTGCGGAACTCGTTTTCCTTGACCGCGATGGCCACCGGGGCTTCTCCGCCGCCGTACAGGATGCCGGGGACCTTGCCCCCACGGCGGGCTTCACGGGCGCCGCCGGTACCGGTGCGGTCGCGGACTTCGACGTTGAGGACGATCTCGGCCATTGTTCTTGCAGTCTCAAAACGAAGCCGCCGCGCGAAGTCTCCGCGCGGCGACGGTCGGTGAATTTAGGGTCCGGGTCGATACACTCTTTGAACTGTGAGTGCAACGGCCCTTCCTCCCCCCAGGCCCTAAAAGGGCCGGCTCGGGGGAGGTGGCGGCGGCGCAGCTGCCGACGGAGGGGGTCCCCACTGTCGGAACAGCTGCGATCGCTCAGTCGCTAACGTCGGAGGGGACCCCCTCCGACCGCCGCTGCGCGGCGCCCACCTCCCCCGAATCGGCGCTGCGCGCCTGGGGGAGGAACGACTAGCCGCCCTTGGCCTTGGGTTTGGCGGCCGGTTTGGCCGGGGCCTTGGCGGCGGGAGGCTTGGCGGCGACCACGACCGGCTTGGGCGGCTCGATCGGCATCGGCGCGCCGGCGCTCTTCAGCGTGCATTGGCCGGTGTCGATCAGCACATGCTGGCCGAGGCAGAAGACGTCCTCGTAGTGCGGCTTGGCGGCGGCCAGGCACTGGTAGAGCATCAGCTTGGACATATTCAGGCAGAACATGGATGGCTCGTCGGTGAACAGCGGACCCAGCGCGATCAGCTTGTCATCGCCGGCTTCGCCCAAGGCGGCGAGCGCGGCCAGGGCCAGGCCGCGGACGACCACGGGCGAGTAGGGGGCGCTGGCGGACTGGCCGACGATACCGTCGGGACCGGTGGGCGAGCCACCGCCGAGGCTGGCCGACTGCATGCGGCTGACCTCCTCGATGTCGCCGCGGATCGGGGTCGAGGACAGGACGCGCACGTCGGCCAGGCGACCTTCACGGTTGGGAACGAATTCCTTGGACCACTTCTGGCGCTGGACG